>NZ_JAAKGN010000226.1:0-5825 GCF_011039295.1 Modestobacter sp. KNN46-3
CAACGCGCACGCCGTCCTCGGCCAGCGGCCGGGCCTCGGTGGCCACCTGGTCGAGGACGTCGGTGAGGTCGTCGGGCACGTCATCGGGGGTGGTGGACACCCTCGGACGGTGTCACGGCGCGCCCGGCCGGGCTGGTTGAGTGGGTCCGTGCTGCGCATCGGTCCCCTGGACGTCCCGGACGGCGGGCTGGTCGTGATGGCGATCGTCAACCGCACCCCGGACTCGTTCTACGACGGTGGCGCGACCTTCGCGCTGGAGGCCGCGCTGGCCCGGGTCGAGCGGGTGGTCGCCGAGGGCGCGGACATGGTGGACGTCGGCGGGGTGAAGGCGGCCCCGGGCGCGGAGGTGGACCCGGCCGAGGAGATCCGCCGGACCGTGGACCTGGTCGCAGCCATCCGTGCGGCGCACCCGCAGCTGCCCATCTCGATCGACACCTGGCGGGCCGAGGTCGGCCGGGAGGCGCTGGCCGCCGGCGCCGACGTGGTCAACGACGCCTGGGGCGGGGTCGACCCGGAGCTGGCACACGTCGCCGCCGAGGCGGGGGCGGGGATCGTCTGCACCCACGCCGGCGGCCTCCCGCCCCGCACCCGGCCGCACCGGGTGACCTACGACGACGTCGTGGCCGACATCGTGCGGCGGACGACGGCGGTCGCCGAGGCCGCGGTGGCCGCGGGTGTGGACCCCGAGCGGGTGCTCATCGACCCCGGGCACGACTTCGGCAAGAACACCCGGCACTCGCTGGAGGCGACCCGGCGGCTGGACGAGCTGGTCGCGACCGGCTGGCCGGTGCTGGTGGCGCTGTCGAACAAGGACTTCGTCGGGGAGACCCTCGACCTGCCGGTGGACCAGCGGCTGACCGGAACGCTGGCGGCGACCGCGGTCAGCGCGTGGCTGGGGGCCCGGGTGTTCCGGGTGCACGACGTCGCCGCGACCCGGCAGACGCTGGACATGGTGGCCTCCATCCGCGGCGACCGGCCACCGGCCCGCACCACCCGCGGCCTCGCCTGAGGCCCCGCCCCCGGGATCAGGTGACCTGATCCCGGGGGGACCCACCCCGCGGCCGGCCGTCGGGTAGGTGCCCACACGGTGGGGCAGGACGGTGGCAGAGCTAGGTTGCCCGGCATGGCCGCCACCGGGTTCCACACCGCCGACGAGCTCAACGACCTGCTGCCGGGCACCTTCCCGGGGTTGCTCGGCATCGTCGTCGACACCCACGAACCAGGCCGGCTGACCTCCCACCTGGACGTCCGGCCCGAGCTGCTGGCGCCCAACGGCTACCTGCACGCCGGCACCGTGGTCACCCTCGCCGACACTAGCTGCGGCCTGCCCACCCGGGCACTGCTGCCCGAAGGGTCCAGCGGCTTCACCACCATCGAGCTGAAGAGCAACCACCTGAGCACCGCCCGGGAGGGCCGCATCTCCGCCGTCGCCACCAACGTCCACGCCGGCCGGACGACGCAGGTCTGGGACGCCGTGGTCACCGCCGAGGCCACCGGGAAGACGCTGGCGCTGTTCCGCTGCACCCAGTCGGTGCTCTGGCCCCGCTGACCCCGCGGAGCTACCGGCGGGTAGCCCGGGTGTGGCGCGCGACACGCCGAGTGTGAGACTGGCGTCACCGCACCTGAGTCGAGGAGGACCCCGTGGCGTTCGCCAGTCGCTATCCCGATGTCGAGATCCCCGAGCTGTCGGTACCGCAGTTCGTGCTGGCCGGAGTCGCAGAGCGGGCGGACCGCCCGGCGCTGATCGACGGCCTCTCCGGCGAGACGATCACCCACGGTGAGCTCGCCTTCTACGTCGAGCGGGTCGCCGCCGCGCTGCACGCCCGGGGCCTGCGCAAGGGCGACGTCGTCGCCGTCTTCAGCCCGAACACCATCTGGTACCCGGTGGTCTTCCACGGCATCGCCGCGGCCGGCTGCGTGATCAGCCCGGTCAACGCGCTGTACACGCCGGAGGAGATCGCCTTCCAGCTGAAGGACTCCGGCGCCAAGGTGCTGGTCACCGTCTCGCCGTTCCTGGACCGTGCGCTGGCCGCGGTGGAGAAGTCGCCCGTCGACGAGGTCATCGTGATGGACGGCGCCGAGGGCCACACCTCGCTGCGCGACCTGATCACCGCCGACGCCCCCGCCGTCCAGGTCGACATCGACCCGGCGAACGACCTGATCACGCTCCCGTACTCCAGCGGCACCACCGGGCTGCCCAAGGGCGTCATGCTCACCCACCGCAACCTGGTGGCCAACGTCAGCCAGTCCCGCCCGCTGGCCGGCGTCGACGAGGGCAACGAGCGGATCATCGCCGTCCTGCCGTTCTTCCACATCTACGGCCTGACCGTGCTGATGAACCAGGGCCTGCAGTGGGGCGGCGCCGTCGTCACCCTGCCGCGGTTCGACCTGGAGCAGTTCCTCCGCACCATCCAGGACCAGAAGATCACCCGGGCCTTCGTGGCCCCGCCGATCGTGCTCGCGCTGGCCAAGCACCCGATGGTCGACCAGTTCGACCTGTCCTCGCTGCGCAGCGTCACCTCCGGCGCCGCCCCGCTGGACGAGTCGCTGGCCCAGGCCGCCCAGGACCGGCTCCGCAAGGGCGCCGCCGAGGGCACCGCCGTGGGCCAGGGCTACGGCATGACCGAGCTCTCCCCCGTCTCGCACACCACCCCCGAGGCCGGGCTCGAGCCGGCCGGTGCCGGCGAGACCCCCAAGGGCACGGTCGGCTACGCGCTGCCCAACACCGAGTGCCGGCTCATCGACCCGGCCACCGGTTCCGACGCCGCCCCCGGCGAGCGCGGTGAGCTGTGGGTGCGCGGGCCGCAGGTGATGAAGGGCTACCTGAACAACCCGCAGGCCACCGCCGAGACGCTGGACGACGAGGGCTGGCTGCACACCGGTGACGTGGCGATCGTCGACGACGAGGGCCGCTACACCGTGGTCGACCGGGTCAAGGAGCTGATCAAGTACAAGGGCTACCAGGTGGCGCCGGCCGAGCTGGAGGCCGTGCTGCTGAACAACCCGCAGATCGCCGACGCCGCGGTGATCGGGGTGCTGGACAAGGAGAGCGGCGAGGAGCTGCCCAAGGCCTTCGTCGTCCGCGCCCCCGGCTCGGAGATCAGCGAGGACGACGTCAAGGCCTACATGGCCGAGCACGTCGCCCCGCACAAGAAGATCCGCTTGGTCGAGTTCATCGACCAGGTGCCCAAGTCGATGGCCGGCAAGATCCTCCGCAAGGACCTCAAGAACCGCTGAGGCTCACGCCCCGCGACGATCATGGAGCCAGCGGGGCGACACGCCGCTGGGCGCGGCGTGTCGCCACCGGCACCCCATGATCGTCGCGGTGGCCGGTGGTCCTACCGGCCCCCGCACAGGGGCCCGCTGCGAGCTTGCGAGGAGCGGGGAGCACGGGGGTCCTTCTAGGGTCGGGGGCATGCGTGCGGTGACGATCAGCTCCCCCGGCGGCCCCGAGGTGCTCGGCTGGGGTGAGGTGCCCGACCCGGTCTGTGGGCCCGGCGAGGTGCTGGTCGACGTGGCCGCCACGGCGGTGAACCGCGCCGACACGCTGCAGCGCCAGGGGCACTACCCGCCGCCGCCGGGCGCCAGCGAGGTGCTCGGCCTGGAGTGCAGTGGCGTGATCAGCGAGGTCGGCACCGAGGTGACCGGCTGGTCGGTGGGCGACGAGGTGTGCGCGCTGCTGTCCGGCGGCGGCTACGCCGAGCGGGTCGCCGTCCCGGCCGGGCAGCTGCTCCCCCGGCCGGCCGGCGTCGAGCTGGCCACCGCCGCGGCGCTGCCCGAGGTCGTGTGCACGGTCTGGTCGAACGTCTTCATGCTCGCCGGGCTGCGGGCCGGCGAGGTGTTCCTGGTGCACGGCGGCTCCAGCGGCATCGGCACGATGGCGATCCAGCTGGCCAAGCGCGCCGGCGCCCGGGTGGCGACGACGGCCGGCAGCGCCGAGAAGCTGGCCTTCTGCCGCGAGCTGGGCGCCGAGATCGGCGTGGACCACCGCGAGCAGGACTTCGTCGAGGTGGTGCGGGAGGCCACCGACGGGCACGGGGCGGACGTCGTCCTGGACATCATCGGGGCCAAGTACCTGGCCCGGAACCTCGACGTGCTGGCCACCGGCGGCCGGCTGGTGGGCATCGGCATGCAGGGCGGCACGAAGGCCGAGATCGACCTCGGCAAGCTGATGCGCAAGCGCGGGTCGGTGCACGCGACCACGCTGCGCTCGCGGCCGGCGACCGGGCCCGGCGGCAAGGCCGAGATCGTGGCGGCGGTGCGGCACGACGTGTGGCCCGACGTCGAGCGGGGCGTCGTCCGGCCGATCGTGGACCGGCGGCTGCCGATGTCCCGGGCCGGCGAGGCGCACGCCCTGCTGGAGTCCAGCACCCACATCGGCAAGGTGCTGCTCGTCCCCGACCCCTGACGGCTACCGCAGGTCGGCGACGGCGTCGACGAGGCGGTCGACCTCCTCGACGGTGTTGTAGTGCATCAGGCCCAGCCGCACGGCGCCGCCGGTCTCGTTGACCCCGATCGCGTCGAACAGCTCGCGGGAGTAGAAGTCGCCGTCCCAGGCGCAGACGCCGCTCCGGGCCAGCTCGGTGGCCGCCTGCCGGGGCCGCAGCCGGTCGACGGTGAAGGACAGCGTCGGCGTGGTCCACGCCGGGTCGCCCAGCACCTGCACGTGCGCCATCGACCGCAGCGCCCCGTCCAGCCGGGTGAACAGCTGCTCCTCGTAGCGGCTCACCGCGGCCATCGAGGTGCGCAGCCGCTCCCGCCGGGTGCCGGTGGCCTCGAGGCAGAGGGCCGCCAGGTGGTCCACCGAGGCGGCCACGCCGGCGTAGAGCTCGAACGGCGGCGCGCCCGTCTCGAACCGGTCGGGCACCCGCTCCGACGCGGGCAGCAGCTTGTCCGGCCACAGCTCCTCGAGCAGCCCGGGGTGGGCGACCAGCGCGCCGACGTGCGGACCGCACCACTTGTAGGCCGACAGCAGGAGGAAGTCCGCCCCCAGCTCCTCGACGTCCAGCGGGGCGTGCGGTGCGGCGTGCGCGGCGTCGACGACGACCAGCGCCCCGACCCGGTGCGCGCGCTCGGCGATCGAGGCGACGTCGGGGCGGGTGCCGATGGCGCTGCTGGCCGCGGTGACGGCGACCAGCCGGGTGCGGTCGGTGACCAGCTCGTCGTACTGCCAGTCCGGCAGCTCCCCGGTCTCGATGTCCACCTCGGCCCACCGCACGGCCAGGCCGAGCTCGTCGGCGACCTGCAGCCACGGGCGGATGTTGGCGTCGTGGTCCAGCCGGCTGACCACGATCTCGTCGCCGCGGCGCCAGTGCTTGGCCAGCGCCCGGGCGACGGCGTAGGTGAGCGTGGTCATGTTCGGCCCAAGGACGACCCCGCCGGGTGCGCCGCCCACCAGGTCGGCGACCGCGGACCGCGCGCCGGCGACCAGCTGCTCCGCCCGGGCGGAGGAGGCGAAGACACCGCCCCGGCCGGCGATCGGCACCCGCATGGCCTGGGAGACGGCGCGCACCACGCTCTCCGGCACCAGCGCGCCCCCCGGCCCGTCGGCGTGCACCAGGCCGTCGGACAGCCCCGGGAACAGGCCCCGGACACGGGCCACGTCCAGCTGGCCCTCCCCCGACGACATGCGGGGAGCGTAGTCAGTCGGCCGGCCGCGCCGGACCGGTGCGGCCCCTCGACGGGCAGGCCGGCAGCGCCGGGGGAGGATGGGGGCATGACAGCACCAGGCACCGGTGAGCCAGGCCGCCAGCAGGTCCTCGTCGTGGGGCCGGACGGGCAGCCGGTCGGCGGCATGCACCTGCCGGAGGGCGACGAGGGCGGCA
>NZ_JAAKGN010000227.1:0-5731 GCF_011039295.1 Modestobacter sp. KNN46-3
GCGGTGGAGGAGCAGACCGCGACCACGAACGAGATGTCCCGGTCGGTGCAGGAGGCGGCCGGCGGGTCGACGGAGATCGCCACCAACATCACCGGCGTCTCCACGGCGGCGTCGTCCACCACCCAGGCGCTGGGCCAGACCCGGCAGGCCGTCGACGAGCTGTCCCGGATGGCCAGCGACCTGCGCACCACGGTGGCCCGCTTCTCCTACTGAGAGGACCTCGCTGTCCCCCCACCACTCGCGAGCTCGCGGTGGGGCCCTGCAGCGAGGCCTGACCCGCACGACTTCCGCGGCCGCTGTCTCGCCCCCTTCCCCGGGCGAGGCGGCGGCCGCGGTCCTTTTTCCTGTCTCGCTCCCGAGTCGACAAAGAGCCGGTCGAGTGCGTTCGTCGACCATTCTCGGCGCCGTGTCACGACACGTGCGTCACAGTGATACCGGCCATTACCGGATCCACCACCATGCCTCGTGCACCACCCTCAGGAGACGCCAGGACGACGTCGTGCGGGCTGATCCGAGAAATGCGATCCACCGTCGACCCGGAGAACGAAACGCACTGTTCCCGGACTGGTGCAATCGTTCTCATCCGCGCCTCACCGCCGTTCCTGACCAGGAGACCCGCCATGCACTCCCCCGCCCCGACCGGTCCACTGAGCTGGTTCGCCGACCGCCGGCTCGCCGTGAAGTTCGGCATCATGATCGGCGTCGTCGTCCTGGCCTTCGGTGCCCTGCTGACCGCGACGCTGACCTCGAACGCCACCGTCCGCAGCGCCAGCGAGCACCTCGACCGGCTCGACCAGGCCGCGGAGCTGGTGCTCCAGCTCGACACCCGGGCCAGCGAGCTGAAGGTGGACGGCCTCAAGGCCCTGGTGAGCCCGACCCCCGCCGACCAGCTGGTGGACGTGGCCGACGACGTCGCGACGGCGGAGGCCCTGCTGGCCGAGCTGCGGGACGTCCCGCTCGGCGGCGCCAGCGCTGCCGCCGCGGCCGGGGTGCAGTCGACCTTCGGTGACTACCAGGAGGCGCTGGCGGCCTTCGTGGAGGCGGCCGTGGCCGACCAGGTCGGCATGCGGGCGCGGTTCGAGGAGATCCAGGCCGCCAACGACCTCACCGACGGGGCGGTCGGCGCCGCGAAGGACGCCCTGGCGGCGGAGTCCGAGGCCGCCCAGGCCGAGCTGGACGCCGCGATCACCCAGGCGGCCCGCACCAGTGAGATCGCTGCGGCCCTGGGGTTGGTGGCGATCCTGGTCATCTGCCTGCTCACCCAGCGTTCGCTGGCCCGGCCGCTGCGGCGGGTCCAGGCATCCCTGGAGGCCATGGCGACCGGGGACCTGACCGTGGACGCCGCCGTCTCGTCCCGCGACGAGGTCGGCCAGATGGCGGTCGCCCTGGGTACCGCGCGAGAGCACCTGCGTGCGGTGATCGCCTCGGTCGCCGCGTCCTCGGATGCGGTGGCGGCGGCGTCGGAGGAGCTGTCGGCGTCCTCGGCACAGATCTCCTCCTCGGCGGAGGAGACCTCGGCGCAGTCCGGTGTCGTCGCGGCAGCGGCGGAGGAGGTGTCCCGCAGCGTGGCGACGGTGGCGGCGGGTGCCGACGAGATGAGCTCGGCGATCCGGGAGATCAGTCAGAGCGTGAACGAGGCCACCCGGGTCGCCGCCCAGGCCGTGGGCGAGGCGGAGACGACCACGCGGACGATCACCAAGCTGGGCACGTCGTCGCAGGAGATCGGCGCGGTCGTGAAGGCGATCACCTCGATCGCGGAGCAGACGAACCTGCTGGCGCTGAACGCCACGATCGAGGCCGCGCGGGCCGGTGAGGCGGGCAAGGGCTTCGCGGTGGTGGCCAACGAGGTGAAGGAGCTGGCGCAGGAGACCGCGCGGGCGACGGAGGACATCGCGCGCCGGGTGGAGGCCATCCAGGGCGACACCTCCGGTGCGGTGTCGGCGATCGGCCGGATCAGCGAGATCATCGGGTCGATCAACGACTTCCAGCTCACCATCGCCAGTGCGGTGGAGGAGCAGACCGCGACCACCAACGAGATGTCCCGGTCGGTGCAGGAAGCGGCCGGCGGGTCGACGGAGATCGCCACGAACATCACCGGTGTGTCGGCGGCGGCCACCTCGACGACGCAGGCGCTGGGCCAGACCCGGCAGGCCGTCGACGAGCTGTCCCGGATGGCGAGTGACCTGCGGGGGAGCGTGGCCCGCTTCACCTACTGACGCCGCTCGGCCCCGACGGCCGGCACCTCCCCCGTGGAGGTGCCGGCCGTCGTCGTCCCGGGGGTCGTGACGGCCTGCCCGACCATTCCTGGTTGTCGACAAGAGGACGTCGGCGACGTGTCGTCGCTCTTTCTCGTAGGGCGTCCCACGACACGCCCACACGTGCAGTACCGGGTGTTCTCGAAACGTTCATCATGGATCCGTCGCCGCCGCCCGAGAGGGATCATCGGCCAGGCTCGGCCGACCCGGATCCCGACGGCCCTCTTCATCCCGCTCTCCGCGGAGATGTCGACAAAGGAGCACCGGGAAACGGTCGGTGCACTTTGTGTCGCACACAATGCGACACGCATCGGAAACGGCACTTCGCATTACCGGATCAATCACCATGGTTCTCGCCCGCCGATCGCACACGAACACGATCAGCGCGGCGACCGGCCAGGTCACCGGCCCGTCCCCCTCCCCGCCCGCACAGTGCACGCACCCCCAGGAGAGAACATGTCCGTCAGCCCGATGGCCCGCCCCGGTTCGTGGTGGGGCGACCGCACGGTCAAGACCAAGGTGCTCGCCTCGGCGGGCTTCGCCGGCGTGGTCGCCGCCGGGATCGGATTCATGGGTCTGAGTGCGCTGAGCACCTCGGCTGGAGCGGCAGAGCAGCTGTACGCGGACAACACGCTCGGTGTTGCGCGGGCCGCCGACCTGGACGCCTTGGTAGGAGACCTGCGGGTCAACCTCCGCGACACGATCCTCGGGGCCGACCCCGCGTCGAACATCGCCGCGATCGACACGCTGGCCGCGGACTTCGAGTCCGCCGCGGATGCGTACCGCGAGGTGACGAACAGCCCGGCGAAGCTCGCCCTCCTCGATGAGGTGACCGGCGACATCGCGGTGTACGCCGACTTCCAGCGGGACGTGCTGGTCCCGCTCGCCACGGCGCAGGACTTCACGACCTGGATCAGCCGCAACGCCGCCGAGGGCACCCCGATCGTCACGGAGGCCGAGGGGGACATCCGCGAGCTGCGCGACATCGAGTCGGCCGAGGCGAAGGAGGCGGCCGCCGGCATCCGGGCCGAGTACGAGTCCGAGCGCACCACCGCGATCCTGCTCATGGTCGTGGGCATCGGCGTCGCCCTGGCGCTCGGCTGGTTGGTCGCCACCGGGGTCGCGCGGGCCACTGCGAAGGTCAAGCACGTCGTCGAGGGCCTGGCCGAGGGTGACCTGACCCGCACCAGTGGACTCACCACCCGGGACGAGCTGGGGCAGATGGGCTCGGCCCTGGACGCGGCGGTGGACAGCCTGCGCGGGGTGATGGCCTCGGTGGTGGCGTCCTCGGATGCGGTGGCGGCGGCGTCGGAGGAGCTGTCGGCGTCCTCGGCGCAGATCTCCGCCTCGGCGGAGGAGACCTCGGCGCAGTCCGGTGTCGTCTCGGCGGCGGCCGAGGAGGTGTCGCGGAACGTGGCGACGGTGGCCGCGGGCGCGGAGGAGATGGGGGCCTCGATCCGGGAGATCAGCCAGAACGCGAACGAGGCCGCACGGGTGGCGGCTCAGGCGGTGGCCGAGGCGGAGACGACGAACGCGACGGTGACGAAGCTGGGTGACTCCTCGCGGGAGATCGGCAACGTGATCAAGGTGATCACCTCGATCGCGGAGCAGACGAACCTGCTGGCGCTGAACGCCACGATCGAGGCGGCGCGGGCCGGTGAGGCGGGCAAGGGCTTCGCGGTGGTGGCCAACGAGGTGAAGGAGCTGGCGCAGGAGACGGCGCGGGCGACGGAGGACATCGCGCGGCGGGTGGAGGCCATCCAGGGCGACACCTCGGGTGCGGTGTCGGCGATCGGCCGGATCAGCGAGATCATCGGCTCGATCAACGACTTCCAGCTGACCATCGCCTCTGCGGTGGAGGAGCAGACGGCGACCACCAACGAGATGTCCCGGTCGGTGCAGGAAGCGGCCGGCGGGTCCACGGAAATCGCCACGAACATCACCGGTGTGTCGGCTGCGGCCACCTCGACGACGCAGGCCCTGGGGCAGACCCGGCAGGCCGTCGACGAGCTGTCCCGGATGGCGAGTGACCTGCGGGGGAGCGTGGCCCGCTTCACCTTCTGATCCGGAGCTCCACCGCACAGCAGGGCCGCACGGACACCCCGTCCGTGCGGCCCTGCTGCGTTCCTCGGCCCGCGGTCACCGGCAGCGGGTGTCGACTCGTCGCCCCCTGTCGGTGGTCATCGGTCTTTCTGCTGGTCAAGGGCGCGACACGCGCTGCGGACGGACGGCTGTGGCGGTCCGTTGCCCGACGATCTGCCAGACGACAGCGAGTCACATCCACCCCACGCGTCCCGCGCGTGACCGGCCGTCACCCCCGACCGACGGACCGGTCGGACCAGCTCGAGCCCAGGAGGCCCCTTCGTGAGCGCACCATCCGTCCTCGCCCGGACGACCGGATCGACCCACAGGACGACGCGTGGCGGCACACGGGGCTGGCTGCACGACCGGGGCATCAGGACCCGCATCTTCACCCTGAGCGCCATCCTGCTGATCGGTCTGGCCGCCGTCGCGGTCACCGGGATCACCGGGTCGAACCGGGTGAGTGACCTGAACGCCCGGGCGACGGCGGCCGTGGGCGTCCAGCGCGCCGTCGAGGACGCCCGGTACGACCTCCTGTGGGCCGCCAACTGGCAGAACATCACCGCCTGGCGCGCGCGGGTGGACGGTGGCGCGATCGCCGCCGCCCCCGACGGCGACAACGTGCCCAACTACGAGGACGGCGCGAACGGGTTCGAGGAGCTCTTCGCCCTCGACCGTGACCTGCTGGACGCCGAGGCGCGGGCCAGCCTCGACACGATCCAGGAGAACTGGACCGCGATGAGCGCCTTCAACGACCAGATCTTCGCCCTCTGGGCGGAGGGGCGGCTGGACGAGGGGGATGCGGTCTCCACCGGGGACAAGTGGGACGTCTTCTACGTGCTCGACCAGGCGATGACCGACCTGGTCAGCTCCGTGGACGCCCGCGTCGCGGAGACGCGCGCCGAGGCCGAGGCCGCCGAGTCGGCCACCGTCCGCAACATGGTGCTGGTTGCCCTCGCCTCCGTGCTGCTCGGCGCCGGCCTGTCGTTCGTGGTGTCCGGCGGGATCGTGCGTGGCGTCCGGGAGATCCAGGTCGCCCTGGAGCGGCTCGCCGGGCGTGACCTCACCGTGCGGCTGCCCGTGCGCGGCCGGGACGAGATGGGGCAGATGTCGGCGGCACTGAACACCGCCGCGCAGACCATGGCCGACACGGTCGCGGAGATCGTCGCGTCGGCTGATGCGGTGGCGGCGTCGTCGGAGGAGTTGAGCGCGTCGTCGGCGCAGATCTCGTCGTCGGCGGAGGAGACCTCGGCGCAGTCGGGTGTGGTGTCCGCGGCGGCCGAGGAGGTCAGCCGGAACGTGGCGACGGTGGCGGCGGGCGCGGAGGAGATGGGGGCCTCGATCCGGGAGATCAGCCAGAACGCGAACGAGGCGGCGCGGGTGGCGGCGTCGGC
>NZ_JAAKGN010000228.1:0-5679 GCF_011039295.1 Modestobacter sp. KNN46-3
CGGTCCGGCTTCTCCCGGAACGAGGCGGCCTCGCTCGCGCCGGCCACCTCGGTCGCCGCGCCCTTCTGCACGTACCCGAAGCCGGTGGCCGGCGACGTCGGGGTGACGCCCAGGGTCACCAGCGCCCGCGGCCGGACGGCGAGCAGGTCGTAGGCGGTGCGCAGCGCGTCGGCGAACCGCTCGACCGGCCGGATCACGTGGTCGGCGCTGACCACGGCCAGCTCGGCGTCCGGGTCGACGTCGGCGACGAGCGCCGCGGCCAGCCCGACGGCGTTGGCGGTGTCCCGGGCGACCGGCTCCAGCACCAGCCGGTCGGCGCGCAGCTCGGGCAGCGCAGCCCGGACCTGGTCGCCGTACCGGGCGGCGGTGCAGACCCATATCTGCTCGGTGGGCAGCACGGCCTGCAGCCGGGTGAACGCCTCGGCGAGCAGGCTGTGGGCCCCGGCGCCGTCGGCGACGACGTCGAGGAGCTGCTTGGGCCGGGCGGCCCGGGACAGCGGCCACAGCCGCGTGCCGGACCCGCCGGCCATGATCACCGCGTGCTGCACTGCTGACTCCAGTCCGTCGGGGAGGTCATCGTCTGCGCCACCGGCGGCGACCGGGCAGCTGCTCGGCGCGCTGCTGCGGCTGCGCGCCCGCACCGACCCGCGCACTGACGTAGGACGTCAGCATCCGGGCGCCGAGACCGCCGCGCAGCACCCAGCGCAGCGGCGCGTGCCGCCGGCGGGGGTACTGGCCGGACAGGTAGCGCAGGGCGCTGGTGTGGTGCACCCGCTGCATCCGGTGCGGCTCCCGGCGGGTGGCGTGGCCGCCCTCGTGCACCACCACCGCGGTGGGCACGTAGACGTGCAGGTAGCCGCGCCGGCCGAGCCGCTCGGCCAGGTCGACGTCCTCGAAGTACATGAAGTAGCCCGGGTCGAAACCGCCGACCGAGTGGAACGCCTCCAGGTCGACCAGCAGGCAGGACCCGGACAGCCAGCCCGCGGGGCGCTCCCGGGGCGCCTCCCGTTCGCGTCGGTAGCGGGCGGTCCACGGGTTGCTGGGCCATGCCCAGCCCAGCAGGGCGTGACCGATCCCGGTCGAGAGCGAGGGCAGGTCCCGCGCCGAGGGGTACAGCGCCCCCTCCGGCGTGTGGATCGCCGGCCCCAGGGTCGCGGCCCGGGGCCAGCGGGCCGCCGCGGCGAGCAGCTCGTCGACGGCGCCGTCCTCGAACCGGACGTCGGGGTTGACCACCACCGCCCAGCCGGTGAGCAGGTCGGCCAACCCGGCGTTCGCGGCCGGGCCGTACCCGACGTTCCCGCCGATCGGCAGGAGCCGGACGTCGTCCGCACCGGCCGCGACCCGCTCGGGCCAGCCGTCGGTCGAGCCGTTGTCGGCGAGGACGACGTCCAGCGGTCGGGTCGTCGCCCGCCGCAGGCTGCTGAGGAGGCCCTCGATCGCCTCACCGGGCGAGTAGGTGACGGCGACGACGCGCAGCGGGCCGGTCACGCCGCGGCCGCCGCGGCGTAGGCAGTGAGGTGCGCCCGGGCACAGGCACGCCAGTCGAACGACGCCGCGCGGGCCCGGCCGGCGGCAGCCAGCTCGGCCCGGCGGACGGGGTCGGCCAGGAGGTCCCGGAGCGCCACGGTGATCGCCGGTGCGTCGGGCTCGGTGTAGGCCACGGCGTCGCCGCCGACCTCGGGGAGGGACAGCAGCCGGGTGGTCAGCACCGGCGCACCGGAGGCCATCGCCTCCAGCACCGGCAGGCCGAACCCCTCGCCCAGGCTGGGATAGGCGACCACCGTCGCCTCACCCAGGAAGCCGGCGAGCATCTCCAGCGGCAGGTAGCCCGGGCGCAGCAGCCGGTGCGTGTCCGGCACCTCGGCGGCCGCCCGGTCCACCTCCGCATCCCATCCCCGGCCCCCGGCCAGGACCAGGGCGGGCGGGTCGGTCAGCGCGCTCCACGCCCGGATGAGCGCCGGCACGTTCTTGCGCGGTTCCAGCGTGCCGAGGAAACCGACGTAGGGGCCGGGGAGGCCGAGGTGCTCCCGCACCGCCGCGCGTTCGGCGTCCGAGGGGACGTGGAACCGGGCAGCGTCCACCCCGAGGTGGGCGACGTCGACCCGGGCGGGGTCGGCACCGGCCACCCGCACCAGCTCCTGGCGCGTGGCGGCCGACGGCGTGATGCACCGGGCAGCCCGGGTCAGGGACACCCGGGTCCAGGTGGTGAAGAACCGGCGCTTGACCGCCAGGTGCAGCTCCGGGTGGGTGAAGAAGGTGGCGTCGTGCAGCGTCGTCACGACGGGCAGCCCTCCGGCCAGGGGCATCGTGTAGTGCGGGCAGTGCAGCACGTCGGCGCGGGCCCGCCGGGCCAGCAGCGGCAGGCCGACCTGCTCCCAGGCCAGCCGGGCCGGCCGCCGGCCGATCCCGGCGGGCGCGGCCAACAGCTCGACGCCGGGGAGCAGCCGCTGGTAGTGGGCGACGTCGTGCGCCTGACAGACGACGACCAGGTCCGCACCCTCGGTCTGCAGCGCCGGCAGCAGCTCGTCGACGTAGCGGCCCACCCCACCCCGGTCGGCGGGTACGGCGGTGGCGTCGACGAGCACGCGAGGTCGGTTGCTCAGGAGTGACTCCGGGGGCGGTCGAGGCGGGTGGGGGCTGTTCGAGACTACGAGAGGGCCGCTGCCGGACGTCGCCGATACGCTGACCCGATGCGAGGCATCATCCTGGCGGGCGGAAGTGGCACCCGGCTCTACCCGATCACCAAGGCCATCAGCAAGCAGCTGATGCCCATCTACGACAAGCCGATGATCTACTACCCCTTGTCGTTGCTGATGAACGCCGGGATCCGTGAGGTCCTGATCATCACCACCCCCGACGACCAGGCGCAGTTCCAGCGGCTGCTCGGCGACGGTTCCGACGTCGGCATCGAGATCAGCTACGCCGTCCAGCCGAAGCCCGAGGGGCTGGCCCAGGCCTTCGTCATCGGCGCGGAGTTCATCGGCGACCAGCCGGTGGCGCTCGTGCTCGGCGACAACATCTTCTACGGCACCGGCCTGGGCAAGAACCTCCGGGCCAACACCGACCCCATCGGTGGCCGCGTCTTCGCCTATCACGTGGCCAACCCCCGCGACTACGGCGTCGTGGAGTTCGACGCCGACGGCCGGGTCATCTCCATCGAGGAGAAGCCGGCCGTGCCCAAGAGCAACTACGCGGTGCCCGGCCTCTACTTCTACGACAACCGGGTCGTCGAGATCGCCTCGAAGATCACGCCCAGCGAGCGAGGCGAGCTGGAGATCACCGCGATCAACGACGAGTACCTGCGCCGCGGCGAGCTCACCGTTACCGTGCTGGAGCGTGGCACCGCGTGGCTGGACACCGGCACGCACGTCTCGATGATGCAGGCCTCGGAGTTCGTCCGGGTGGTCGAGGACCGGCAGGGCTGGAAGATCGGCTGCATCGAGGAGATCGCCTGGCGGCGGGGCTACATCGACGCCGGGCAGCTCGAGGCGCTCGCCAAGCCCCTGCAGAAGAGCGGCTACGGCGACTACCTCCTCAACCTCCTGGCCGAGCCCGGACTGGACTGAGGACGAGGTCCTCCCCGTCGACCCACCTCGGCCTCCGGCTCCGCAGGCCGAGGTGGGGACGGCGAGGGGCGCGGTCACGCGCCCCGGTCAGGCGGCCCGCACCCGGCAGACGAGGTCGTCGGTCCCGGTGTAGCCGACCTCCATGCCCTGCCCCTCGAGGACGGTCGCCAGTTCGACGAGTCCGGTGCGGTGGCACACCACGCCCACGTCCAACGTCGTCAGTGCCTCGGGAGCGCGCGCCAGGTCGGCGGGGTCCGTGCCTCCCTCGACCAGCCGCTGGAGCAGCAGACGCGTGGCGACCTGAGCTCCGGGCCGATCCGCGTACACCTCGAGGTACTCCCGGCGGGAGCTGACCGGACGGGCGTCGGGCTGGACCACCCCGAGCGCTGCGACCACGTCGACCGGCGCCAGCACACGCTCGCCGGACGCCTCGGCCGCCGCCCACCGCGCCGCGGCCAGCGGACCGGCCGGGAGCTCCCACGTGCCCGGCGCGGCGACGGTCGCCCCGTTCAGCGGGCTCCACAACGGGAGTCCTCCCACCAGCAGCGCGGCTGCCGCGCCCACGGCGACCACACCGCCCTTCACCAGGCCGGGCACCCCGCCGAGCAACGCGACGAGGGCCGGCACGGGGACGATCCAGGTCAGCCGCCACGCGATGGCATCGGTCCCCATCACCGTCCCGGCCAGGTCGTAGAGCGCCGGCACCGCGATGAGCAGGCCGGCGGCGACCGCCGCCAGCGCCGTCCAGCGAGCCCCGGGGGCGCAGGTCGCCCAGCGCTCCGGCAGGAGGCAGCCGGCAACGACGACGACGGCCGCCGCGAGGGCCACGACGGCCGGGAGACCGGTACCGAGCACCTTCTCCCAGGGGTCCTCACCGGCGGCGTTCGGGACGAAACCGCCCCGCCCGGTGCCCCCGGCGACGAGCATCACCACACCGGCGGCCAGTGCTGGGCCGGCGCCGATCGCCAGGAGCAGACCGACGTCGGCCCACCGGCGACGCAGTGCGCCGGGCACGCTGCCGGCCAGGACGACCCCGGGGACCACGAAGACGGCAGCCGGGGTGAGGCCGACGGCCGCCACGGACGCCAGCCCCACCACCGCGATCGCGGCCCGGCGCTCCCGCCCGGCCCTCGCGGCCCACAGCCAGGCGCACGCCGCGTAGAGCAACGGGACGACGATGGCGAGGAACAGGACCTTGCCCTGCCACATGCGGGCCAGGTGCAGGTTCCCCCACGACGCGTGCGTCGCACCCCCGAGCACGATGAAGAGGGTGGCGAGGAGCAGCCCGACCGCGGGGCGACGGACCCGCCACGCCCGGAGCAGCATCCAGAGCGCCCAGACCGCGCCCGCCGTGGCCAGCGGGGGCAGGAGGACGTAGGCCACGTCGCCCACGCTGAGACCGGTCACCCGGGAGACCCAGCCCAGGAGCGCCTCGATGGACGGGAGGTAGGGGGTCTGGGCCGGCAGTCCGGGCCACTGGCCACCGGAGAAGATGACGTCCCCGACCCGGACGTCGCCGTGCGCGGCGATCCACGTGGTGCGGACGACGTACGACGCGTCGTCCAGGTCAGGCCGGACGATGACGGCCGCGAGGCCCGCCAGGAGCGCCGACACCGCCAGCGGCACCCACGGCCCGGCCACCGGGGAGGCCGCGAGGGTGGGGGCCAGCGACCGCCGGACGGCGATCACGACCACCGGCACGAGGGCGACCCACCCCCAGAAGGCCCAGGCCGCCGGGATCGCACCGGCCAGGGCCAGGAGGTAGGCAGCGGTCCAGGCGGCGAAGAGGGCCAGCCCGGCCAGGACCGCGAGGTCGAGCGTGCGGGTGACCCGGCTCGCCGGACCGCCGGCTGCGAGACGCCCGGAGCCGGCCACGGCAGACGAGTCCGTGGCGGCGCGTTCCCGGACGGCGGAGTACGGCACGCGCGACGCTAACCCGCCGGCCACCGGCTCCCCGGCACGGTGCTGGCGAGTTGTCGACCGCCGCTGCACAGGCTCGCCACCCTCGAGCCACGCAAGGGGCTCGACGTGCTGCTGGCGGCGCTGGCCCTCCCCGGCGCCCCCGATCTGCCGCTCCTGGTCGCCGGCCAGGCCGGATGGGGCGGCGTCGACC
>NZ_JAAKGN010000229.1:0-5597 GCF_011039295.1 Modestobacter sp. KNN46-3
CCGGTCGATCCACGCGCTCGGCTGGTCGGGCGTGGCAGCCTGTGTCGCCTTCCTGCTCGGTGGTGGCTGGCTCGTGGCCCTGGTCGCGGCGGTCACCACGGCCGCGATCGAGCAGACGATCCGCGCCCTCGACCGGCGCGGGCTCCCGATGTTCTTCCAGCAGGTGGCCGGCGCTGCGGTGGCCACCGGGGCGGCCGTCCTCCTCGTCGTCTGGGAGGTCGAGGTCCGCACCTCGCTGGTGGTCGCCGCTGGGATCGTCGTCCTGCTGGCCGGCCTCTCCTTCGTGGGCGCCGCCGAGGACGCGATCAGCGGCTTCCCGGTCACGGCCGCGGCGCGGGCCTTCGAGGTGCTGACGTTGACCACCGGGATCGTCGTCGGCATCGCCGCCGTCCTGGACCTGGCGCAGCGGGCGCAGGTCCCGCTCCGCGTGCTCGACCCGGGAACGGCCGGCGTGCCGTTCGTCGTGACGCTGGCCGCGGCCGCCGGGATGGCCGGGGCATGGGCACTGGCCTCGCACGCCCGCCCGGCGGCCATCGGGGTCGCCACGGCGGCCGGCGCGCTGGCGTGGACGACGGCGTCGGCGAGCGCCGCCTTCGGTGCCGGTCCTGCGGTGGCGAGTGGGGCGGCGGCCATCGTCGCCGGGTTCTGCGGGGAGGCGCTGACCGATCGGCTCCGGATCCCGCCCCTGCTCGTCGCGGTCTGCAGCATCGTCCCGCTGCTGCCCGGGCTCACGATCTACCGGGGCCTCTTCGCGGTCGTCGTGGAGGCCGACGTCGCAGGCGGCGTGAACGCGCTCGTCGGGGCGGCGGCGATCGGACTGGCCCTGGCCGCCGGCGTCGTGCTGGGCAGGTACTTCGGCCGTCCACTGGGCAGCAGCCGCGATCGGTTCGACCGGCGGGTGCGGCGCCACGCGACCAGCTCCGACTGAGATCGGCCTGCTGACCGAGGGGTCCGGGCCGGGCAGCCCGGACGGGTGCGCGAAACGGCGAGATCGGGTGCACGCGGTGGTCCTCGGCCACCGCGGATCGGACCGAGGGTCTACCGAACAGCTCACCGCCGCCGGGTGATGCCGTCGGCGGAGCTCGCTCCGGTCACCACCCCCGCATGGTCGACGTCCTGGTCGGGGTGCTGTTCATGGGGCTGCTCCGCGACGGCCTCACCCTGCTGGGCGTCACCACCTTCTGGCAGAACGTCGCCAGCGGCCTGGCGCTGGTGGCGGCGATCGCCATCGCCGCAGCCACCCACGTCGTCCGCGGGAAGATGCGGGCCCGGGAGGCCCACCGGCTCGACGACGCGGCCCCACCGGCTGAAGCGCACCCGGCCGGGGGCGACTGCCCTCGGCCGGGCCCGGGCTACGGGGTGGGGTCGGTGGCGAACTCGTACGGCGGGACGGCGGGCCGGGCCAGGTAGCCGAAGTCGGAGACGACCGAGGTGCCGTTGATCGGGGAGCTCACCGGTGAGGCGAGGAACGCGGCGTGCCGGGCCAGGTCCGCCGGCTGCATGACGGGCAGGTCGCTGCCGGCGAACCCGTCGGGGCGGCCCAGGTCGGCCCGCGACATCGGGGTGTCGACGACCCCCGGGCACAGGCAGTTGACGCGCACCTCGGGGTGGTCGACCGACAGGGAGCGGGTGAGCATCAGCACCGCGCCCTTGGAGGTGTTGTAGGCGCTCATCCCCTCGAACGCCACGAGTGCCGCATCCGAGGCGATCAGCACGATGGTGGCGACCGGGCTGGAGCGCAGCGCGGGGACGGTGTGCTTGGCCAGCAGGAAGTTGCCGCGGACGTTCACCGCCATGACCTGGTCCCAGTCGGCGACGCTCACCTCCGCAGCCGGTGTCCCGGCCGGGCCGGAGATGCCCGCACACCCGAGGACGGTGTCCAGCCGGCCGAACCGGTGGAGGGCGGCGGCGACGGCCGTGCGCACGTCCGCCTCGACCGTCACGTCGGCCCGGACGAACAGGGCGTCGTGGCCCCGGTCGCGCAGCAGTGCGGCGACCTCCTCGCCGGCCGGGTCACGGTCGAGGAGGGCGGTCTTCGCGCCCTCCTCGGCGAGCGCGTCGGCACACGCCCGCCCGATGCCGGAAGCACCACCGGTGATCAGCGCGACCCGGTCGCGCAGCTGCAGGTCCATGATCCGGTCCTCCTGTTCTCAGGGTCGGTCGACCGGGCGGCCGTCGACCGACACCCGGGGGTCGAAGGGGACCGTGCCCACGTCCACGGCCACCTGCCCGCCGTCGACCGGGACCACCGCTGCGTTGACGTAGCGGGCCTGGTCCGACAGCAGCCAGGCGATGCACGCGGCGACCTCGTCGGCGCCGGCCGGCCGACGCGCCGGGACCAGTGAGGTCACCAGCCCGTAGGCGGCGCCGGGGGAGAGGCCGCGCGGACCGCCGAACTCCGCCATCTCCGCGTCGGCCATCTCGGTCGCCGTCCACCCGGGGCACACCACGTTGGCCCGGAGTCCCTGGGGGCCGTAGTCGACGGCGAGGGACTGGGTGAGCGCGGTGGCGGCCGCCTTCGAGGCGGCGTAGACCGACATCTCCGCGCTGGCCCGCAGGCCGGCCACCGAGGCGACGGTGACCACGGCGCCGCGTGACGTCAGCAGGTGCGGCAACGCGGCCCGGAGCACGTGGTAGAGGCCGCCGACGTTGACCCGCAGCGTCGCCTCGAACGCCTCGGGGGAGACGTCCAGCAGCGCGCCGGGGTGCATCACCCCGGCGTTGAGCACCAGGCCGTCGAGGCGACCGAAGTGGTCGACGGTGCGCTGCACGACCCGGGCGGCGTCCGCCGGGTCGGCGACGTCGCCGGCCACGGCGAGCCCGCCGGTCTCCTGCGCCGTCCGCTCCAGCGGTTCCGGCCGGCGACCGCAGACGACGACCCGGGTCCCGGTGCGCGCCAGCGTGCGGGCGGTCGCCGCACCGATGCCGGCGCCGCCGCCGGTGACCAATGCGACCCGGGGAGGGGTCACGGCGTGGTGACCGGCGGTGCCACGGACAGGGGCTGTGCGTAGGCGCCCATCGTGAGGTCGACCAGCTCACCGCTGAACTGGTCGAGCGCGAACTGGATGCCCACCGAGCGCAGCTGGGTCAGGTCGACCAGCACCATGCCCTCGACGCCCAGCAGCTTCTCCAACCAGGAGAAGAGGTACACCCCCTCGCGGATCTTCCAGTGCACGCACCGCTCGGTGTCCGCCTCGCCCTGCTCGGCACCGCCCATGCAGACCCAGGTGAACAGGCGGTCGGTGAGGTAGACGTGGTCGTAGACGTCGTCGCTGCTGTAGCGGTAGCGGATCCGCCGGCCGACCAGTTCGGTGGTCGGCTGGTGGGGGTGCGGGTCCGTCCGCCCTCCGTCGACGGTCGCCTGGAACCACTGCTGCCGGGCGCGGTGCGGCTGCGGCTCCAGACCGAGCTGGGCCAGGGCCCCGGTCGCTGCGCCGTTGCGGAGGTCCAGCGCCATGGACGCTGCCTCGGGCTGGGGGAGGCCCTGCCACAGCTGGTGCACGTAGAACAGCTGGTCGGCCAGCTCGAAGGCCTGGTAGCCGGCGGTGCCGCTGCGCTCCGGGCGGTCGCCGACGCGCAGCACCCAGTCGAGCCGGCGGTCGTCGGTGAACCGCTGCTCGAGTGAGAACCCCTCGCCGCCGTCGGTCAGGGCGCCGGTCAGGGTCACGGTCCGGCCGACCAGGGTGCCGGACACCGGCGGGCGGAACTCGTCGAAGCCCTCGGCCATCTCGGTCAAGGGGGTCCAGGACTGCGCGTCCCAGGCGAAGTCGCCTCTGCCGCTCACGGTTCTCCTCGTCGTCGTGCTGGTCAGGTCGGCCTCGGCCCAGCCGAGTGTGGGGTCACGGGCGGGTGGTCGGCTCGTCGGCGGTGTGCACCAGTCGGCCGGCGAACCAGGTGCGCAGCACCTGGGTGGCGTGCACCTGCGTCGGGTCCACCGCGAAGACGTCGCGGTCCAGGACGATGAAGTCCGCGGACCGGCCGGGGGTGAGCCGTCCGGTCACGTCGCCGAGCCCCATCGCCTCGGCCGGGTGCGTGGTGAAGGCGGTGACCGCCTCCTGCACGGTCAGCGCCTGCCCGGGGTTGAGCGTCCCGGGCACCGCGGGGTCGGGGTTGCGGCGGGTGACCATGGCCTCCAGCCCGGTCCACGGGTCGGGGGTGGGTGCGGCACACGGCCAGTCCGACCCGGCGGCGACCACCGCACCCGAGTCGAGGAGATCGCGGAACGGCCAGGACGCCGCGACCACCTCCGCGGGCACGTGGGCGGCGATGCTGTCCTGGATCACGCCGGGGAACCAGATGTAGGGGGAGGCGTCGGCGACCACGTCGAGCGCGGCGAACCGGGGCAGGTCGTCGGGGTGCACGTACTCGGCGTGGGCGATCTGGAAGCGCGGCCCGGGCCCGCGGCGGGCGCGCACCTGCTCCACGGCATCGAGCACCAGCCGCACCGAGGCGTCCCCGGTTGCGTGGAACTTCGCGCCCAGGCCGAGGTCGTGGCACCGCTCCACCTCGGCGACCAGGTCGGGCAGGTCGTAGTACAGGTCACCGGTCGTGGCGGGCTCGCCGTGCCGGCACTGGTAGGGCTCCAGCAGCGCCGTCGTCCGGGTCATCGGGACGCCGTCCAGCACGATCTTCACGAAGTCCGGGCGCACCAGCTCGCTGCGCTGGGCCCGGGCCTCCGCGATGAGCTCCCCGCCGACCGCGCCGTCCTCGAGGAACGGGCGCACCGGGAGGGAGGCGACCACCCGCAGCGTCAGCTCACCCGCCGCCTCGAGCTCGCGCAGCGCGGCCAGGGGCGCGCCCATGGTCGCGGCCTCCTGCACGCTGGTGATGCCGTAGGAGTTCAGCACCCGGATCGCGGTGGCCACCGCTTCCCGCATCCGCGCCTGCGGATCGGCGACCGACGCCGCGAAGGCCGACTCGGCCCGGGCGGAGGCCAGCTCGTGCAGCACGCCGGTGAGCCGGCCGGCGTCGTCGCGGACGTAGCGGCCGCCCTCCACGTCCGGGCTGTCCGGGCCCACCTCCATGAGCTCCAACGCCCGCGAGCTGACCCAGCGGTTGTGCATGGTGTCGTCGCGCAGCAGCACCGGCCGCCCGCCGCTGGCCTCGTCGAGTGCCAACCGGTGGCGCTCCTCGGCCAGCTGACCGAGGAGCGTGCTGCCGAGGATGCCGCCGACGACCCAGGCATCCGGCTCCAGCCGGTCGGCCCACGCCCGCACCTTCGCCAGCACGTCGTCCAGCGAGTCGCTCGGCAGCAGGGGCAGCTCGAACGCCGCCTGGGCGCCGGCCAGGTTCAGGTGCACGTGCCCGTCGACCAGCCCCGGGAGCACCAGCGCGCCGGCCAGGTCGTGCACCTCCGTGTCCGGGCCACGGTGCCGGGCGACCTCGTCGACCGTCCCGACGTCCAGCAGCAGCCCGTCCCGGACCGCCAGCGCCTCGGCCCACGGGCGCGCCGGGTCCGAGGTCCAGACGCGTCCTCCGCCTGCGCACCGGTGCGGGTGCGGCCGGTCGAGGGCGTCGCCTTCCACGGCCGGCTGCGCAGTGCCACCGCCGACGGGCTCCTCGTCACCGCGCTGCGCACCAGCCCCAACTCGGTCTCC
>NZ_JAAKGN010000023.1:0-43627 GCF_011039295.1 Modestobacter sp. KNN46-3
CAACGCCTACGTGCTGGCCCACGAGTACGGCCACCACGTGCAGCACCTGCTGGGCACCAGCCGGCTGGTCACCCCGGGCGAGACCGGACCGGCCAGCGGCACCGTGCGCCTGGAGCTGCAGGCCGACGGCCAGCCCCCGGCCCCCGGGCCGACCACCGCCACCCCGGCCACGGCGGTCCTGGACGCCGGAGGTGTCCAGCCGGGCACCTTCACGGAACCTCATCGAGCGACGACCTCCTGGTCGGGGACGGGACACCGGTGGGGTCCGCTCGCAGCACTCTGCCCGGGGCGGGACCGCTGCGCACGCCGATGCCGTGCGGTCGGTCGGTGCCGGGACCTAGGGTCGGGTCATGCCCGTCGAAGGTGAGTACGAGCCGAGTCCGGAGAAGTGGGTCCGCGACCAGGTGGAGGTGTACGAGCGCACCGGCGGCAGGGAGGGCAACACCCTGCCCGGCCGCACCGAGCCGGTCGTCGTCTTCACCACCCGGGGCGCCAAGAGCGGCAAGGTCCGCAAGAACCCGTTGATGAAGGTCGAGCACGACGGGGTGTACGCGATGGTCGCCTCGCAGGGCGGCGCGCCGAAGCACCCGACCTGGTACTTCAACCTCAAGGCCCACCCCGACGAGGTCACCGTCCAGGACGGTGAGCACGTCTGGGACGGGGTGGCGCGCGAGATCGACGGCGACGAGTACGCCCGGTGGTGGGAGCGCGCGGTCGCCGCCTACCGCGACTACGCGGACTACCAGCGCAAGACCGATCGGAAGATCCCGATCGTCCTGGTCGAGCCCAAGGACTGACGAGCCGGAAGACTGAGCGGCGGGGTCAGGAGAAGCCGACCACCGCGTGCGGGGTGTAGGGCTCCTCGAGCCGGGCGACCTCCTCCGCCGTCAGCTGCAGCTCCACCGCGGCCACCGCGTCGTCCAGGTGCCGGTCCTTGGTGACACCGACGATCGGCGCGGTCACCACGGGCTTGCTGAGCACCCAGGCCAGCGCCACCTGCGCACGCGGGACCCCACGGGCTCCGGCGACCTCGGCCACCCGCTCGACGACCACCCGGTCCTCGTCGTTGTACAGCCTGCTGCCGAACTCGTCGGTCTCCGACCGGTTGGTCTGGGAGTCCCACTCGCGGGTGAGCCGGCCGCGGGCCAGCGGGCTCCACGGGATCACCCCGATGCCCTCGTCGGCGCAGAGCGGCAGCATCTCCCGCTCCTCCTCCCGGTTGAGCAGGTTGTAGTGGTCCTGCATGGAGACGAAGCGGTGCCAGCCGTGCTCGCCGGCCACGTGCAGGGCCTTGCTGAACTGCCAGGCCCACATGCTCGAGGCGCCCAGGTAGCGCACCTTGCCCGATCGCACCGCGGAGTCCAGGGCCTCCAGCGTCTCCTCGATCGGCGTGCCCGGGTCCCAGCGGTGGATCTGGTACAGGTCCACGTAGTCGGTGCCCAGCCGCCGGAGGCTCGCGTCGAGCTCGGCCAGGATCGCCTTGCGGGACAGCCCCGCGCCGTTCGGCCCGGGCCGCATCCGGCCGTGCACCTTCGTGGCCAGGACGACGTCCTCCCGGTCGGCGAAGTCGCGGATCGCACGGCCGGTGATCTCCTCGCTGGAGCCGGCCGAGTAGACGTTCGCGGTGTCGAAGAAGGTGATCCCGGCGGCCAGCGCCTTCTCGATGACGGCCCGGCTCTCCTCCTCGGGCAGGCTCCACGGATGACCGCCGCGGGCGGGGTCGCCGAAGCTCATCATCCCGAGACAGAGGCGGGACACCTGCAGGCCGGTGCTGCCCAGACGCGTGTACTCCATGGCCCGTCCCTTCCCCCGGCGCCGCCCTGCCCAACCTCCGGGCCGACGTGCTCAGGGCAGGGCGGCGTACCGCTCCTGCACGGCGGCCAGCACGCCCGGGGGCAGCTCGGTGAACGGCTCCAGCTCGATCGGCCGGCCCGCGCCCCGCCCCGTCCGCCAGACGCCCACGACCACACCCCGGTGCAGCGCGGTGGCCCGGAACATGCCGTTGCCGCCGGGCACGATCCGGTCGGCGAACTCCGTCGGCACGGTGCAGCTGCGGTCGGCGTAGCCGAGCACCAGCTCGTCGAAGCCGGGCAGCAGGTGCACGCCCTCGGCCTCGGCGCGGGCGGCGGCGAGCCGGTCGGGGGTCGCCGGGTCGAGCCAGTGCTCGGTGCCGTCGACGACGAGCCGCTCCAGCCGGGGTGCGGCGATCGCCAGCCCCGCCTTGACGTCGCGGACCAGCACGCCTGCCCAGCGCACCAGGTCCTTGACGGTCGCGGGGCCGTGCGAGGCGAAGAAGCGCAGCGCCAGCTCGCCGAGGGCCTCCTCACGCCCGAGGTGGCGGGGGGAGGTGATCCACTCCTCGAGCAGCACGAACTGCTGGTCGCTCCCGGCCGTGGGCCCCAGCACGAGCGTCCCGGTCTGGGCGAGGTACCAGAGCAGGTGGTAGCCGCGCTGACCCTGGGTGGACACCCCACCGGCGGCGATCACCGCCAGCAGGTCGGCCCGGCCGAGCCGGCCACCGCCGGTCAGGGCGCTGATCGCCAGCTCCCGGGCCCGCTCCAGCTCTGCCTCGGTGATCCCGACGACGGCGCGTCGCTTCTCCACCCCGGCGAGGGCGCGCGGCCCGAGCAGCGCCAGCATCCAGGGCAGGTCCTCGGCGGCGGTCAGGTGCAGCGTGCCGCGCATCGGCCAGGACCGGACCACCTCGCCGGCGTCCAGCGCGGCGGTGACCGCCGCCCGGGTGCCGCCGGCGGTGCGCAGCGCGACCGAGGTCAGCGCACCGGGCAGGTCCTGCCCCTGGACGGCGGTCGACCAGCGCACCGCCTCGGCCGGGGTCGGGCACCGCGGCCCGATCAGCCGTTGTGCCGCCATCCGCAGCCCGGCCAGGTCCACCGTCATGCCGACACCCTGGCAGCCCGGGCCGACAGTCCTGGGGTCAGCGCGCCCGGCGCAGGTACACCAGGCCCTCGGCGTCGGGCTCGGTGGTCAGCGGACCGAACCCGACCGCCTCCGCCGTCCGCAGGCTGGCGGTGTTGTCCGGTTCGACACCGAGCACGAACTGCTCGACGTCGGCGAGCGCGTCGGTCGAGACGAGGGCGCGGAGCGTCGCCGTCCCGTACCCGCGGCGCCAGCGGGCCGGGTCGACCACGTAGGCGGCGCCCATCGTGCGGCGCTCGTCGGTGGCGACCACCTGCTCGGTGGCCGGGTCCCACTGCGTCCACCGGTCGTAGACGTCGCCGCCGATCAGCGCGACCGGGGCGCCGTCGGCGGCCAGCGCGACGAACGAGCGGGCCCGCAGCACGGTCCGGCCGCGGAACTCCTCGCCCCGGGCGGCGGTGCGCAGGGCCAGCTCCCGTTCGGGCCAGCTGCGGCCGCCCAGCTGGCGCTGCACCACCGGGTGGTCGAACCAGGGCAGCACCGGCAGCAGGAACTCGGGCTCGAACGGCACCAGCCGGAGGGTCTCGCAGACAGGCACCGCCCCACCCTGCAGCACGCCCACGGCCACGTCATCCGGAGGCGTCGACCGCCCCCGGCCGACGTCGTACCGTGCCCTCATGATGGGGATGGGCAATCTCGGCCCGGACGGGCGCCGCCGGCAGCGGCTGGTCGCCGGGATCATCGTGGCGGCGATGCTGCTGGCCGCCGGCGCGGTGCTCTTCAGCGGCGCCTTCTGATGGACGGCGGACCGGACATCGACGCCTGGTTCGCCGCCGCCGGCACCCGGGAGGCCGACCTGCGAGCCACCGACGCACTGGTCCTGGCCGCCGCACCCGGCATCGACCGGCAGCTCGTGCCGATGGGCCGCGGGCAGGTGCTCGGGTACGGCCTGATGCCCTACCGGCCGCGATCGGCGACGGAGACGACGATGTGGCCGTTGATCGCGCTGGCCGCGCAGAAGCGGCACCTCTCGCTGTACGTGTCGGCCGTCGTGGACGGCGCCTACCTGGCCGAGTCGCGGGCCGCGCAGCTGGGGAAGGTGTCCTGCGGCAAGAGCTGCATCCGGTTCACGTCCCTGGACCGGGTGGACACGGTGGCGCTGGACCAGCTGGTGCGCGACGCGGTGGCCAGCACCGCCCGTGGGGACAACGACTACACCGGCGGCTGAGCGGCGCGGCGGAGGAGGTCGAGGACCTCGTCGTCCTCGGTGGCGCGGAAGTCGGCGTAGGCCTGGCCGACCGAGCGGAAGCCCGGCGGGCTGCTGAGCACCACCAGCTCGTCGGTCGCCGCGGTCAGGGCCGGCACCGCGTCCGGGGAGCAGACCGGGACGGCGAGCACCACGCGCGCGGCGCCCTGGGCCCGGGCGACGGCGCAGGCGGCGCGGGCGGTCGAGCCGGTGGCGATGCCGTCGTCCACCAGCACGACGGTGCGGCCGGCCAGCGGCACCCGCGGCCGCACCTCGCGGAAGAGCCGGACCCGCCGGTCGACCTCTGCCTGCTGGTCGTCCCGGACGCGGGCGAGGTCGGCGTCGACCACCCGGGCCACCCGGAGCACCCGCTCCTCGAGCACCACCACCCCGCCCTCGCCGACCGCGCCCATCGCGAGCTCGGGCTGGCCCGGCACCCCGAGCTTGCGCACGACGAGGACGTCCAGCGGTGCGGCCAGCGCGGCGGCGACCGGGACGGCCACCGGCACGCCGCCCCTCGGCAGCCCCAGCACCACGGGCCCGGCCGCTCGCAGGTGGTCCAGCGGGCGTGCCAGGTGGTCGCCGGCATCGGCGCGGTCACGGAAGAACACGGCCACCTCCGGGATGCGGGTCCGGTCCCGATGCTGCCGGGTCGGGACAGCGGGGGGAACGGGGCCCTAGGTCCCTTGCGGTCGCGGCCGGGACCGGGCAGCGTGGCGTGCAGCAGGACCCCGGGGGACGTGCCGGCAGACGGCACGCGGGGTACGAGCACCGGAGGGCACGCATGCCGTTGGCCGTGCTGCAGACCGTCCAGACCATCCCGTTCGTCGACCGATCCGTCGACCGATCCGTCGACCTGGCCGTGCGTCGGCTGTCCGAGGAGCTCGGGCAGCGACCGCAGGTGGTACGGCCGGTGGTGCTCGAGTGCCGGCAGCAGCTCAGCGGTTCCCCGGCCGGGGCTCTGCCCGAGCTGGTCGAACGGCTCGCCCGGCATCGCCTCCGGGCACCGGTGGACTGACCTCCGGGCACCGGTGGACTGACCTCCGGGCACCGGTGGACTGACCGGCCGAGGAACGGGTGGCCCCGTCGGCGGATGATGGGGTCATGGGCTACGTCGACGTCACGGGGATCCGGTTCACCCTGCCGGACGGGCGGGTGCTCCTCGACGACGTCGCCTTCCGTGTCGGGGAGGGCGCCTGCGCCGCGCTGGTCGGGGAGAACGGCGCCGGCAAGACCACCATGCTGCGGATCATCAGCGGCGACCTGACACCGGATGCCGGCTCGGTGGCGCTGATCGGCGGGCTGGGCATCATGCGCCAGTTCATCGGCTCGGTGCGCGACGACACCACCGTCCAGCGGTTCCTCGTCGACCTCGCGCCGCCCGCCGTCCGGGAGGCCTGGGACGCCGTCGAGACCGCCGAGCTGCGGATGATGGAGGACGACGACGAGCCCACCCAGATGGCCTACGCCAACGCGCTGGCCCACTGGGGCGACGTCGGCGGTTACGACGTCGAGGTCACCTGGGACACCGTCACGGTCGCCGCGCTGGGCGTGCCCTACGACGGCTGCAAGTACCGCGAGCTGAACACCCTCTCCGGCGGCGAGCAGAAGCGGCTGGCCCTGGAGTGCCTGCTCCGCGGCCCCGACCAGGTGCTGCTGCTCGACGAGCCGGACAACTACCTCGACGTCCCCGGGAAGCGGTGGCTGGAGGATCGGCTGATCGAGACCCGCAAGACGGTGCTGTTCGTCAGCCACGACCGGGAGCTGCTGGCCCGGGTCGCCGACCGGGTGGTCACCGTCGAGGGCGGGACGGCGTGGGTGCACGGCGGCAACTGGGCGAGCTACCCCGCGGCACGCACCGCCCGGCACGACCGGATGGCGGAGCTGCGCAAGCGCTGGGACGAGGAGCACGAGCGACTGGTCGACCTGGTGCGCACGCTGCAGCAGCAGGCGAAGAACTCCCCGGACATGGCCGCCCGCTACCACGCCATGCAGACCCGGCTGGCCAAGTACGAGGCCGCCGGGCCACCGCCGGAGCGGCCACCGGACCAGCACGTGACCATGCGGCTGCGTGGCGGCCGCACGGGGGTGCGGGTGGTGATGGCCGAGCAGCTCGAGCTCTCCGGCCTGATGCGCCCCTTCGACGTGGAGGTCGAGTACGGCGACCGGGTCGCCGTCCTGGGCTCCAACGGGGCCGGCAAGTCGCACTTCTTGCGGCTGCTGGCCGGCCAGGACGTCGCGCACACCGGCGAGTGGCGGCTCGGGGCGCGCGTCGTCCCCGGGTTCTTCGCCCAGACCCACGCCCATCCCGAGTGGCTGGACCGCACCCTGGTCGACCTGCTCTGGCACGGCGAGCCCGGGCGGCCGGGCGTCGACCGCGGGCGGGCCATGGCGGCGCTGCGCCGGTACGGGCTGGCCCCCTCCGGTGACCAGCTGTTCCGGTCGCTCTCCGGTGGTCAGCAGGCGCGGTTCCAGGTGCTCCTGCTCGAGCTCTCCGGCGCCACCCTGCTGTTGCTCGACGAGCCGACCGACAACCTCGACGTGCTGTCGGCCGAGTCGCTGGAGGAGGCGCTGGACGCCTTCGACGGCACGGTGGTCGCGGTGACCCACGACCGCTGGTTCGCCCGCACCTTCGACCGCTTCCTGCTCTTCGGCGCCGACGGGCACGTGCGCGAGGTCCCCGAGCCGGTGTTCGACGAGGGCCGGGTCCAGCGCGCCCGCTGAGCTCAGAGGTCGGGGTCGAGGGTGCCGTCGCCGCCGATCCGGTCCAGTTCGGTCAGCTCCTCGGGTCCGAGCTGCCGGGCCGCCGCCTCGAGGTTCTCCTCCAGGTGGGCGACCGACGAGGTGCCCGGGATGAGCAGCAGGTTGGGGGAGCGGGCCAGCAGCCAGGTCAGCGCCACCTGCATCGGGGTGGTCTCGAGCCGGCGGGCCACCGTGTCCAGCGCCGCCGACTGCAGCGGCGAGAAGCCGCCCAGCGGGAAGAAGGGCACGTAGGCGATGCCGTCCCGGGCCAGCGCGTCGACCAGCGGGTCGTCGGCCCGGTGCACCAGGTTGTAGTGGTTCTGCACGCACACCACCGGGGCTATGCCGCGGGCCTCGGCCAGCATCTGCGGCGTCACGTTGCTGACCCCGAGGTGCCGGACCAGCCCCTCCTGCTGGAGCTGGGCGAGGGCCTCCATCGGCTCGGCCAGCGAGCGCTGCACCGGCTCGGCGAACCCGGGCATCCGCAGGTTGACCACGTCCAGGACGTCGAGCCCCAGGTGGTCGAGGTTGTCGTGCACCGCCTGCCGCAACTCGTCGGCACCCAGCGCCTCGGGCCACTCGCCCGCCGCCGTGCGCCGGGCCCCGACCTTGGTGACGATCGTGAGCTGCTCCGGGTAGGGGTGCAGCGCCTCGCGGATGACCTCGTTGGTGACGTGCGGGCCGTAGTAGTCGCTGGTGTCGATGTGGTCGACGCCGAGCTCGACCGCGCGGCGCAGCACCGCCACCGCGGCGTCCCGGTCGGCAGGTGGGCCCATCACGTGCGGGCCGGCGAGCTGCATGGCGCCGTAGCCGATGCGGTGCACGGCGCGGTCACCGAGGGGGAACTGGCCGGACTGCTCCGCCGTCGTCGTCATGCCCGCCGGGCTACCCCGGGAGGCGGGGGTGCCACACCGTCAGCGGATGACGAACGGGACCTCGGGGACGGCGATGGGGGAGAGGACCCGCTGCCAGACGGCGACGTCGGCGTCCACCCGTGCGGCGCCCTCGGCGACCCGGGCCTCCGCGGCCAGCGCGGCCCGGTCCGCGCGGTCGCCCCGCACCGCCACCACCGCGATCCCGGTGCCGGCGAGTGCCAGGCCGGCGCCCACCCAGATCGGGGCGGTGTAGCCCAGCCCGGCCGACAGCACGCCGGCCCCGAGCGCAGCACCCAGCGCGTTCGCCACGTTGAACGCGGCCTGGTTCGCCGCGGACACCAGGCTCCCGCCGGGGACCCGGGCGGCCTCGATGACCCGGTTCTGCACCACCGGGCCGAGCGCGAAGGCCAGCGTCCCGAAGAGCACGAGCACCGGGACGGCGAGCACCGCGATGTCGGCGACGAGCGCGAAGAGGGCGAGCGCAGCGGCGGTGGCGACCAGGCCGACGGCGACGAAGGAGAGCCCCCACCGGTCACCGAGCCGGCCGCCGATCAGCGTGCCGACGGTGGTGCCCACGCCGAAGAGCGCCAGCACCGGGGTGACCCAGCCCTCGGACAGGCCGGTGAGCTCGGTGAGGATCGGGCTGACGTAGCTGTAGACGGCGAACAGTGCGGCGAACCCGACCATCGTCAGCCCGAGCACCAGCCACACGCCGGGCCGGCGGAAGGCGCCCAGCTCGCTGCGCAGGTCGGTGGGCTCACCGGCGACGCCGGGCATCCAGGCGAGCAGCCCGGCGATGGTGACCAGACCGATGACGGCGACCCCGGCGAAGACCACCCGCCAGCTCAGCTGCTGGGCGACGAACGTGCCCAGCGGCACGCCCACGACGTTGGCCAGCGTCAGCCCGGTGATCATCAGGGAGATCGCCTGGGTGGCCTTCTCCTTCGGCACCAGCCGGCGGGCGGCCACCGCCCCCACGCCGAAGAACGACCCGTGCGCCAGCGCGGCGAACACCCGGGCGGCCACGAGCGTGCCGTAGTCGGGGGCCAGCGCGGACAGCAGGTTGCCGACCGTGAACAGCACCATCAGCGCGACCAGCGTCTGTCGCGGGGTGAAGCGCACCCCGAGGGCGGTCAGCGTCGGGGCGCCGATCACCACGCCGATGGCGTAGGCGGAGATGAGCAGCCCGACGGCGGAGACCGAGACGTCCAGCCCCTCGGCGATCTGGGGCAGCATCCCCATCACCACGAACTCGGTGGTGCCGATGCCGAAGGCACCGATGGCGAGCGCGATCAGGGCGCGGGGCAAGGCGGGGCTCCTCGGTGTACTGCGGAGAGGCGGCCCGGACGTCGGGGCCTCCTCCAGCCAAGGGCAGGAAGGCCCCGGACCGTGCCTGCGCCGGGCATGAGACTGGTCACGTCGTCCCACCCGGCCGCGTGCGACGGGCCGCGCACCGGTGCTGGACCGGTGCGCGGCCCGTCGGCCGGAGCGGGGTGGATCAGGGCTGGAGCAGCACCTTCACGGCGCCGTCCTGCTTCTGCCGGAAGGTCTCGTAGGCCTGCGACGCCTGCTCCAGCGGCACGTGGTGGGTGGCGAAGTCGTCGACGCCGAGCGGGTCGGCGTCGGTGAGCAGCGGCAGGATGTCGGGCACCCAGCGCCACACGTTGGCCTGGCCCATCCGCAGCTCGATCTGCTTGTCGAACATCCGCATGAGCGGCATCGGGTCGGTCGCCCCGCCGTAGACGCCGGACAGCGAGATGGTGCCGCCGCGGCGCACCGCCTCGATCGCGGTGTTGAGCGCGGCCATCCGGTCGATGCCGACCACCGTCATGACCTTCTCCATGATGGCGTCGGGCACCAGGGCGCTGGCCTTCTGCGCGAACTTCGCGCCGGGGGAGCCGTGCGCCTCCATGCCGACGGCGTCGATGACGGCGTCCGGACCGCGGCCGTCGGTCTTGTCCCGCACCCAGGCGACGACGTCGGCCTGGTCGGTGGAGTCCAGGACGTCGATCCCGTTGGCGCGGGCCCGGGCCAGCCGCTCGGGCACGGTGTCGGACGCGAGGACCTGGGCGGCACCGAGGTGCTTGGCGATCCGGGTGGCCATGTCGCCGATCGGGCCCAGGCCGAGGACCAGCACCGACCCGCCGGGGACGACGCCGGCGTACTGCACGGCCTGCCAGGCGGTGGGCAGCACGTCGGAGAGGTAGACGAAGCGGTCGTCGGCCGGGCCCTCGGGGACCTTGATCGGCAGGGTGTTGCCGAAGGGCACCCGCAGGTACTCGGCCTGGCCGCCGGGCACCTGGCCGTAGAGCTTCGTGTAGCCGAACAGGGAGGCGCCGAAGCCCTGCTCCCGGTTCTGCGTCGTCTCGCACTGGCTCTGCAGCCCCTGGTCGCACATCCAGCAGGTGCCGCAGGAGATGTTGAACGGGACGACGACCCGGTCGCCTGCCTTGAGTTCGGTGACCGCGGGACCGACCTCGCGGACGATGCCCATCGGCTCGTGGCCGAGCACGTCGCCGACGGTCATGAACGGCGCCATGACCTCGATCAGGTGCAGGTCCGAGCCGCAGATGCCGCTCGAGGTCACCTGGACGATCACGTCGGTGGGGTCCTTGATCTCCGGGTCCGGGACGGTGTCCACCCGGACGTCGTCCCGGCCGTGCCAGGTCACTGCGCGCATGGGGGTGCTCCTCGGGTCTGGGTGCCCCGGACGGCCGCGACGGGGCAGCAGGCCGTTCACCGGGGCGTGACGTTCCTCGCCCCTACCCATCACGGCGAGTTCGATTCCTGACCCGCGCGCAGTGATGACGTGACAGAGGGTGCCCATTTGGCACTAAGTGTTGTGACCTCCGCCACTTGACCGGGTGTGCTCACCCGGTCGTCCACATCACGAACCGATCACGTCGTGTTTACATGGGCCCCGCCCGAATCGCCCCCGACGGAAAGACAGGTGCATGGACCCGCAACACCTCGCCCGGCTCGACGACGAGGGGACGGTGCTCTCGACCGGCACCGCTGGCGGGTCCGCCGCCGCCACCCCGCCGTCCGACCGCCCCGAGGTGCTCGCCTCCGTGCTGCCGTTCCGCCGGGCCGTCCGTCGTCCGCGCCGCCTCCTCGGTGCCGCCTCGACGCGCACCGCGTCGGTCACCTGCCCCGTCTCGGCCGGCACCTCGCCGGTCGCCGCGGCGGAGCAGTGGCCGCTCCCGGTCGAGGGGGCCGACCCGGTGCTCGTCGACACCTGGCCGCTCGGACCGGCCGGCACCCCGCTGTCGGCAGCCGCCGCACCGGCCGCCGAGGTCGCGACGAGCTCCCGCCGCCGGCTGACGCTCCCGTCCGGCCGGCCGGCGCTGTTCGTGGCCGCGGCGATCATCGGGGTGGTCGGGCTCGGGCTCACCGCCGCCGGCGCGCCGTCCCCGGTCGCCCGGGCGGCGGCCGACGAGCCGGTCAGCGTCGCCGAGGAGCTGGGCATGGTCCAGGCGGAGCAGCCCGCGCTCACCGGCGAGGAGGCCGCCGCCCGGCTGCAGGAGCTGGCCGCCACCCGCGCCCAGCGCGAGGACGCCGAGGCCGCCGCCGCCCAGGTGCAGGCAGAGGCGGACCGCGTCGCGGCCGAGGCGGCCGCGGCGGCCGCCGCCGAGGCGGCCCGGCCCAAGGCCGTGCTGCCCGTGCAGGGGCGGCTCACCAGCCAGTTCGGTTCGCGCTGGGGCACGCTGCACGCGGGCATCGACTTCGCCGCGCCGTTGGGCACCCCCGAGTACGCGGTGATGGACGGCGTCGTCCTCCGCGCCGGCGCGGCCAGTGGCTTCGGGCTGGCGGTCTACGTCCAGCACGCGAACGGCGACGTCTCGGTCTACGGCCACATGCAGGAGATCCTGGTCGAGGAGGGGCAGACCGTGCGGGCGGGCGACACCATCGCACTGCTCGGCAATGAGGGGCAGTCCACCGGTCCGCACCTGCACTTCGAGGTGCACGCCGGCGGCCTCGACGGGCCCCGGATCGACCCTCTCCCGTGGCTGCGCGAGCGCGGCGTCGCCATCTGATCGAGGACCTCGTCGTCCCCCCGCCCCTGCGAGGGGGCCGGCCTGGCGTTCCTGGCTGACATGCGGCATCGTGCATGTCAGAACGCGGGGCGACGGAGGGGACGGCGATGGGTCACGACCACGGTGCGGGGCACGGCTCCGGCACCACGGCCGCCGGGCACCGCGGCCGGCTGGCCGTCGTCCTGGTCCTCACCGGCTCGGTCTTCGTCCTGGAGCTGGTCGGCGCGCTGATCTCGGGCTCACTGGCCCTCCTCGCCGACGCCGCCCACATGGCCACCGACGCGCTCGGCATCGGCATGGCCCTCGGTGCGGTCACCCTCGCCCAGCGCCCCGCCCACGGCCGGCGCACCTTCGGCTGGCAGCGCATGGAGGTCCTCGCCGCCGTCGGCAACGGTCTGCTCCTGCTCGTCGTCGGCGGGTACGTCGTGGTCGAGGCGATCCGCCGGATCGGCGACCCACCCGACATCGACTCCGGCTGGATGCTCGGCGTCGCCCTCGTCGGGCTGGCGGTCAACGTCGGCTCGCTCGCCCTGCTCCGCTCCGGCCAGCGCGAGTCGCTGAACACCCGGGGCGCCTACCTCGAGGTGGTCGGTGACGCGCTGGGCTCCGTCGCCGTGATCGTCGCCGCCGTCGTCATCGCCACGACCGGCTGGACCGGGGCCGACGTCGTCGCCTCCCTCGCGGTCGGCGCGCTGGTCCTGCCCCGCGCCTGGTCGCTGCTGCGGGAGGCGCTGGACGTGCTGCTCGAGGCGGCCCCCAAGGGAGTCGACCTGGAGCAGGTGCGCGACCACGTGCTCGGCGTCCACGGCGTCTTGGACGTGCACGACCTGCACGCCTGGACCATCACCTCGGGTCTGCCGGTGCTCTCCGCGCACGTCGTCGTCAGTGACGAGGCGCTGGCCGACGGGCACGGCGGCCGGGTGCTCGATGCCCTCTGCAGCTGCCTGGGCGACCACTTCGACCTGGAGCACTGCACCTTCCAGCTCGAGTCGCCCGGGCACCGGAACCACGAAGCGCCCGTCCACGACTGAGGGAGCGGGGCGGGCTGGGACGATGCCCCCGTGTCCGTCTCCCTGGTGATCACCGCCGACACCCACGTGCCCAAGCGGGCCCGGGACCTGCCCGACCCGCTGTGGCAGCAGATCGAGGCGGCGGACGTCGTGGTGCACGCCGGCGACTGGGTGGACGTGGCCCTGCTCGACGAGCTGGAGCGGCGGTCGCGGCGGCTGGTGGCGGTGTACGGCAACAACGACCACGGGGTGCTGCGGGACCGGCTCCCGGAGGTGGTCCGGGTCGAGTTCGACGGCGTCCGGTTCGCGGTGGTGCACGAGACCGGGGACGCCAAGGGCCGGGAGCAGCGCTGCGCGGCCGCCTTCCCGGACGTCGACGTCCTGGTGTTCGGACACAGCCACATCCCCTGGGACACGACCGGGCCCACCGGGCTGCGGCTGCTCAACCCCGGGTCGCCCACCGACCGGCGCCGCCAGCCGTTCGCCACGTTCCTCACGGCCACGGCCGATGCCGGGCAGCTGCGGGACGTGGTGCTGCACCGGCTGCCCGTGCGACCGCCGCGCCGGTGAGCCCGCCCCCGCTCCCACCGGCCGCGGTCGCCCTGCTCGCGTGCCCGGTCTGCGGCCAGCAGCTCGCCGCTGACCGGGATGGTCTCCGGTGCACCGCCGGGCACGCCTTCGACCGGGCGCGGCAGGGCCACGTCACGCTCCTCCCACCGGGTGGCAGCCCGCACGAGGGTGACTCCGCGGCCATGGTGGGGGACCGGGCGGACTTCCTGGCCGCCGGCCACTACGCCGGCATCACCGCGGCGCTGGCCGACGCCGCCCTCGCCGGGCCGCCGCCGCGGACGCTGCTCGACTCGGGCGGCGGCACCGGAGCGCACCTCGCCGGCGTGCTGGACCGGGCACCCGCCGCCGTCGGGGTGGTGCTCGACGCCTCCCGCTACGCCGCCCGCCGGGCCGCCCGCGCCCACCCCCGCGCGATCGCCGTGGTGGCCGACTCCTGGGCCCGCTGGCCGGTCCGGGACGGGTCCGTCGACCGGGTGCTCGTCGTGTTCGCCCCGCGCAACGGCGCGGAGACCGCCCGGGTGCTGACCCCGGACGGCCGGTTGGTCGTCGTCACCCCGGCCGTCGACCACCTGGCCGAGCTCGTCGGCCCGCTGGGGCTGCTGCACGTCGACCCGGCCAAGGCCGACCGGCTGGCCGCCACGCTCGAGCCGCACCTGCGCCCGGCCGGGACGGCGGGCCATCGATCGGTGTTGGAGCTGGACCACCTCGCGGTGCGCACGCTCGTCGGGATGGGCCCGCACGCCCGGCACCTCGCGGCGGGGGAGCTGGCCGCCCGGGTGGCCACGCTGCCGGAGCCGGTCGCGGTCACGGTGGCGGTCGACGTCGGCAGCTGGACGCGCGGCTGAGCGCACGTCCAGCCGCGGCCAGGGCCCGGAGCCGCCCAGGTCCCGGTCGTGCCGAGGGCCCGGCCCTGCGGCCGGGCCCTCGGGGAGCCTGCTGGTGCCCGCTGCGGGGCGGGTGGGTCAGCGGGTGACGCGACGCTGCTTGCCGGTGGCGGCCACGTAGACCGCCAGTACGAGGATCGCGCCCAGGATCGACGCCCACCAGCCGCCGAGGTCGAACTCCAGCCCGTCGCCCTGGACGAGGCTGAACACGAGGTTGCCCACCACCGAGCCGATGAGGCCGAGCACGAGGGTGGCGACGAGGCCGAGGTCCTGCTTGCCCGGGACCACGGCACGGGCGATCAGACCGGCGACGAAGCCGATCAGGACGGTCAAGAGGATCCCACCGATGTCCACGGGCGACCTCCGGTGCACGACGGTCGAGCCGTCTCGCGCTGGTCCGTCCAGCGCAAGATCAACGATTCCCACGCCCGGACGTGACCAAACTCCCCGAGCCGCCGCATCGCCCATCGGGCGTGCGCCCGGGCGTGGCCCGACGGCTGGCGTACCGCGCCCACCTGCACTTCCGCCGGCGCCGGGCCGGGCCACCGGGGGAGCGGCCCGGGACGCGCCGCACCGACTCCTGCTCCCGCCGCGTCGGCCGTGACGTGACGGTCTAAGCTCCGACCGTGACGATCGCACCCGCCCCGATCGTGAGCCGGCCGAGCCCGGCCCACGAGGCCGAGAAGGGATCGCGGCTCCTCGGTCTGCTGCGCACCACCGACCACAAGACCATCGGCCTGATGTACACGACGGCGTCGTTCATCTGGTTCTTCGTCGGTGGCTTCATGGCGTTGCTGATGCGCGGTGAGCTGGCCCGCCCCGAGCTTCAGTTCCTCTCGCCCGAGCAGTACAACCAGCTGGTCACCATGCACGGCACGGTGATGCTGCTGTTCTTCGCGACGCCGATGTTCTTCGCCTTCGCGAACCTGATCATGCCGCTGCAGCTGGGTGCGCCGGACGTCGCCTTCCCCCGGCTGAACGCCTTCTCCTTCTGGCTGTTCCTCTTCGGCTCCTCCATCGCCGTCTCCGGCTTCCTGACCCCCGGTGGCGCCGCCGACTTCGGCTGGTACGCCTACACCCCGCTGTCGACCGGCGCACACAGCCCGGGCGCCGGAGGTGACCTGTGGATCACCGGCCTGGCGGTCAGTGGTCTGGGCACGATCCTCGGTGGCGTCAACTTCATCGCAACGATCGTCTGCCTGCGGGCGCCGGGCCTGACGATGTTCCGGATGTCCATCTTCACCTGGGCATCGCTGGTCACCAGCATCCTGATCCTGCTCGCCTTCCCGATCCTGACCGCCGCGCTGTTCGCGCTGCTGGCCGACCGGCACCTCGGTGCGCAGGTCTACTCGCCGGAGAACGGCGGGCCGATGCTGTGGCAGCACCTGTTCTGGTTCTTCGGGCATCCAGAGGTCTACATCATCGCGTTGCCGTTCTTCGGCATCATCAGCGAGGTCATCCCGGTCTTCAGCCGCAAGCCGCTGTTCGGCTACAAGGGCATGGTCTTCGCGCTGATCGCGATCACCGCCCTGTCGCTGGCAGTCTGGGCGCACCACATGTTCGCCACCGGCGCGGTGCTGCTGCCGTTCTTCGCCTTCCTGACGTACCTGATCGCGGTGCCCACCGGGATCAAGTTCTTCAACTGGATCGGCACCATGTGGCGCGGCCAGATCACCTTCGAGACGCCGATGCTGTTCTCGATCGGCTTCCTGATCACCTTCCTGCTCGGTGGTCTGACCGGTGTCCTGCTGGCCAGCCCGCCGCTGGACTGGCACGTCAACGACAGCTACTTCGTCGTGGCCCACTTCCACTACGTCGTCTTCGGCACCGTGGTCTTCGCCGCCTACGCCGGTCTCTACTTCTGGTTCCCGAAGATGTGCGGCCGGATGATGGACGAGAAGATCGGCAAGCTGCACTTCTGGCTGACCTTCATCGGCTTCCACGCCACGTTCCTCATCCAGCACTGGCTGGGCAACGCGGGCATGCCGCGCCGGTACGCCGACTACCTCGCCCTCGACGGCGGCGGCTCCTTCACCACGATGCACACGATCTCGACCATCGGGTCGTTCATCCTCGGCGCCTCGGTGATCCCCTTCGTCTACAACGTCGTGAAGTCGTGGAAGCACGGCCGGCTGGCGCTGCGCGACGACCCCTGGGGGCACGGCAACTCGCTGGAGTGGGCGACCTCGTCGCCTCCGCCGCGGCACAACTTCGTCGAGATCCCCCGGATCCGGTCGGAGCGCCCCGCGTTCGAGCTGCACTACCCGCACCTGCGGGACCGCCTGGAGATGGAGGCGCACGCCGGCAAGGGGCACCAGCCCTACGCCAGCGAGGCCGGTCTCACCGGCGGTGCCCGCCAGGGAGCCGACGACAAGGACCCGACCTGAGCACGGCCCCCTGAGAGGGACCACCACGGACGCCCCGTCAGCCGATCGGCTGGCGGGGCGTCCGTGCGTCCGGGGCCGGGGACCGTCGGGCAGGGCGCGGTCGGAGGGCGATCACCGGTCCGGCACGATGACGGCGTGACCGACCGCGCCGCCGCCCCAGCGCCGACCGACCCGACTGCTGCACCGCCGACGTCCGACGGTGCCCTGCTGACCGTGACCGGCAGCGACCGGCCGGGGGTGACCGCGGCGCTGTTCGCCGCGCTGGCCCAGGTCGGCCCACACCCGGTCGAGGTCCTCGACGTCGAACAGGTCGTGGTGCACGGCCAGCTGGTGCTGGGCGTCGTCGTCGGGAGCCCGGAGAGCGGGTCCGTCGGGTCCCTGGCCGACCGCCTGCGCGCCGCCGTCGCCGAGGTGGCGTCCCGGACCGGCGTCGCGGTGAGCGTCCAGCCCACCGCGGCCGGCAGCGCCCGGCAGGAGCGCACCGCCCGCCACCACGTCATCGTGCTCGGCCGCCCCGTCCCGCCCGCTGCGGTCGCCGGCGCCGCGCGCGCCATCGCCGGGGTGGGCGGCAACATCGAGGCGATCCGCCGGCTGTCGGACTACCCGGTCACCAGCTTCGAGCTGACCGTCTCGGGTGCCGCGTCCACCGAGCTGCGGACGGCGCTGGCCACGGTCGCCGCCGAGACGGGCACCGACATCGCCGTGGAGCAGGTCGGGCTGGCCCGGCGCGGCAAGCGGCTGATCGTGCTGGACGTCGACTCGACCCTGGTACGCGGCGAGGTGATCGACGAGCTGGCCGCCCGGGCCGGCCGGGCCGCCGAGGTCGCCCGGATCACCGCGGCGGCGATGAACGGCGAACTCGACTTCGAGGAGTCCCTCCGGGCGCGGGTGGCGGTGCTGGCAGGGCTGCCGGTGGGCGTGCTGGACGAGGTCCGCGCGCACCTGGTCCTCACCCCGGGCGCCCGCACCCTGATCCGCACGCTGCAGCGGCTGGGGTTCCGCTGCGGCATCGTCAGCGGCGGGTTCACCCAGATCACCGACCCGCTCGCCGCCGAGCTCGGGCTGGACTTCGCCGCCGCGAACACCCTCGAGGTGGCCGACGGCCGACTCACCGGTGGGCTCGTCGGCGAGGTCGTCGACCGGGCGGGCAAGGCCCGGGCGCTGGCCCGCTTCGCCGCGCAGCACGGCGTCCCGCTGGACCAGACGGTCGCGGTGGGCGACGGCGCCAACGACCTCGACATGCTCAACGCCGCCGGGCTGGGCATCGCCTTCAACGCCAAGCCGTTCGTGCGCGACCAGGCGCACGCCGCGTTGAACCAGCCCTACCTCGACGCCGTCCTCCAGGTCCTCGGGTTCACCCGCGACGAGGTGCTGGACGCCAGCTGAACGGAAGTCAGCGGCTCCACGCGAGTCGGGCACGGCTGCTGACCGCGGTGTCGACCGTCAGGACGACGATGTGCTGAGCTCCACGCCGGCGGTGCGGAGCTGCTCCAGGGCCGCCTCGGTGGTGGCCGGTGAGACGCCGGCGGTGAGGTGCAGCAGCACCCGGGTGGCGAACCCGGCGCCGACCCCGTCCAGCGCGGTGGCCCGGACGCAGTGGTCGGTGGCGATGCCGACGACGTCGATCGCGTCGACACCGTGGGCCCGCAGCCAGTCGGCCAGCGGCTGCCCGTCGAAGGAGCCCTCGAAGCCGGAGTAGGCGGCTTCGTACTCGCCCTTGTCGAAGACCGCCTCGATCGGCCGCCGGTCCAGGTCGGAGTGCAGCTCGACCCCGGACGTGCCGACGACGCAGTGCGCGGGCCAGGTCTCCAGGTAGTCGGGCTGCTCGGCGAAGTGACCGCCCGGGTCGACGTGGTGGTCCCGGGTGGCGACGACGTGCGCGTAGTCGGTCGCGGCGGCGTGGGCGCTGATCGCCCGGGCGACGGCGGTGCCGCCGTCGACGGCGAGGCTCCCGCCCTCGCAGAAGTCGTTCTGCACGTCCACGATCACCAGGGCACGGGTCATGACCCCATCCTGCCCCGGCGACGACCTCCGCCGGGGCGGGGCCCTCGGCTACCCGGTGACGGTGTCGATCGCCGGCTCGCCCCGGGACAGCGACCACGCCTCGGTCGGCAGGGCGCCGCGCGCCTGGACGTGCAGGTCCCGGGCAGCGGCCAGCGAGTCGGCGGGGGATCGGGGATCGACGAGCTCGCCCCCGCGGACCAGCGGCCGGATCAGGTCGCGGTCGTGCTCCTGGGCGGGGACCGGTGCCGCGCTGACCACCTCGGCGGTCGCCGTCCCGGCGGCGTCGTGCCGCCGGACGGCGTGCTTGCGGCCGCCCACCGAGCGCTTGCCCACGGAGTTCTTGGCCACCGGTACCCCGTCCCGGGCCACGAGCTTGTAGACCATCCCGACGGTGGGTGAGCCGGAGCCGGTCACCAGTGAGGTGCCCACCCCGTAGCCGTCGACCGGGGCGGCCGCCAGCGCGGCGATCGCGTACTCGTCGAGGTCGCTGGTGACGATGACCCGGGTGGCCGTCGCGCCCAGGGAGTCCAGCAGCTCGCGGGCGCGGGTCGCCTCGATGGCGAGGTCACCGGAGTCCAGGCGGACGGCGCCGAGTTCCGGGCCGGCCACCTCGACCGCCGTCCGGATGCCCTGCTCGGTGTCGTAGGTGTCGACCAGCAGCGTCGTCCCGACGCCCAGGGTGTCCAGCTGCGCGCGGAACGCCGCCGCCTCGTCGTCGTGCAGCAGGGTGAACGCGTGGGCGCTGGTGCCGGTCGTGGGGATGCCGTAGCGGGCGCCGGCGGCCAGGTTCGACGTGGCCGAGAAGCCGACCAGGGCCGCGGCCCGCGCGGCGGCGACGGCGGCCTCCTCGTGTGTGCGCCGGGAGCCCATCTCGATGCACGGGCGGCCACAGGCGGCGCCGACCATCCGGGCACCGGCGGCGGCGATGGCGCTGTCGTGGTTGAGCATCGACAGGACCAGGGTCTCCAGCAGCACGGCCTGGCCGAACGGGGCCCGCACGGTGAGCACCGGCGAGCCGGGGAAGTAGAGGTCGCCCTCGGCGTAGCCGTCGACGTCCCCGGTGAACCGGAAGCCGGCCAGGTGCTCCAGCAGTCGTGGGTCGTCCACGCCCTGCTGTCGGAGCGCGTCCAGCTCGGCGTCCCCGAAGCGGAAGTCGGCCAGCGCCTCCAGGAACCGGCCGGTCCCGGCGAGCACCCCGTACCGCCGGCCGTGCGGCAGCCGGCGGGCGAAGACCTCGAAGACGCAGTCCCGGTCGGCGGTGCCGTCGGCCAGGGCGGCGGCCAGCATGGTCAGCTCGTAGCGGTCGGTGAGCATCGCGGGGCTGAGCGGCGGGCTCTGCGGCATGGAGCAGCACGATAGGTGCCCACCGACTGCGTCGCTGGAGGCGGTCGTCCTAGAGTGCTCACGTGGCCGGACCGCTCGCGCCCGAACGGGTGTCGGAGACGTCGACGGGGGAGGAGTCCGCCCTCGACCGCCCCTGGGTCACCGTCGTCTGGGACGACCCGGTCAACCTGATGACCTACGTGACGTTCGTGCTCCAGGAGCTGTTCGGGTACGACGAGGCGACCGCGACGGAGCTCATGCTGCAGGTGCACAACGAGGGCAAGGCGATCGTCAGCTCCGGTCCGCGGGAGCGGATGGAGCACGACACCAACCGGCTGCACGCCTACGGGCTGTGGGCCACGTACCAGCGGGACGCGTGAAGCCGTTCCGCCGCAAGGGCGACGAGCTGGTGGCCCGGCTGGTCGACGCCGAGGCCGACATCGTGGGCCTGCTGCTGGACCAGCTGGAGCAGCTGCTGTCCGCGGACCCGGCCGACTCCGGTGGCGACCCGGTGCTGGAGCGCCTGCTGCCCAGCGGTCACGCCAGCGACCCGCAGCTGGCCGCCGAGTACCGCGACCTGACCGAGGCCGGGCTGCGCAGCGGCAAGGCCGACGACCTGGCGATGGTCCGGGCCACCGTGCCGCCCGGCGGTGGCGAGGTGCGGCTGGACGCCGAGCAGGCGCGCGCCTGGCTGCGCACCACCAACGACCTCCGGCTGGCGATGGGCACCCGGCTGGGCATCACCGCGGAGACCGAGCCCCCGGAGATCGACGCCACGGGCGAGGGGGCCGACGACGAGAACTCGCAGCTGGCCGTCTACTACTGGCTCACCGCCGTGCAGGGGTCGTTGATCGACGCCTTGGCCGCCGGTCGAGGCGACCGACGGTGAGCAGCACCAGGATGGCGACGAGCAGGTCGGCGACGAAGAACACGTAGACCAGGCTGTGCACGTCGACGTCCTGCACGAGCGCCCCGATGCAGGACAGCAGGGTGATGCCGGACAGGGCGGCCAGCAGCACCAGCCCGATGAGCCGGCCGAGCACCACGAGCACCAGCTCGACGCGGTCGGTCCGCTGGTCGGTGGCGCGGCCACTGCGGTGGAGCAGCCGGGCCGATCCGATGGCCAGGGCCGGCAGCGCGACCAGGACGACGCCGATCACCATGAGAACCTCGATCACCACGGTCGGCGACGTTATCGGTCGGACACGTCCGCGACGCAATCCGTTCCCGCGGCGGTCACCCGTTCCGGCGCCCGTCCGGGGCGGGGAGGACGCCGGCCGGTGGCGCTGCCTAGACTGGCCCTGTGCTGCGCATCGACCGCGCGATCTACGACGCCATCGTGGCCCACGCCCGGGAAGACCACCCGGACGAGGCCTGTGGCGTCGTCGCCGGCCCCGAGGGCAGTGACCGGCCCGAGCGCTTCATCCCGATGCTCAACGCGGCCCGCTCGCCGACGTTCTACGAGTTCGACAGCGCCGACCTGCTGAAGCTGTACCGCGACATGGACGACCGGGACGAGGTGCCCGTGGTCATCTACCACTCGCACACCGCCACCGAGGCCCACCCCTCGCGCACCGACATCAGCTACGCCTCCGAGCCCGAGGCGCACTACGTGCTGGTCTCCACCCGCGAGCACGGTGCCCGCACCGGCCTGGCCGGTGACGAGGTCGAGTTCCGCAGCTTCCGGATCGTCGACGGCGAGGTGCGCGAGGAGGACGTCGATGTCGTCGACCAGCGCGCCGAGCGTGTCCCCGTTGCCCTGGACGGTCTTGTTGCCGCCGGTGTGGGTGCGCAGGATGGTCGGGATGCGGACCTCGATGGCCATGGGGGAACTCCTTCTCGCGGGGTGACAGGGGTCGCGCAGGGCGCGCAGGAACGACTGTTCGGGGGAACGCCGGTGTGCGGCCGGCGATTCCGCCGGCCGCGGGGTGAGCTGCGGCTCAGTCGTAGACGACGGTGGTCGGCGAGTGGCCGAACAGGTAGGACTCGACGACCTCGACGTCCTCCTCGCGCACCTCGCCGTCGACGATCCGGAAGCTGCGGAACTCGACCTCGTCACCGGCCAGGCCGGTGCGGGCACCGTGCTCGCGGGTGGAGACCAGCACGTAGTGCGCCTCGGGCTCGGAGGCGTAGCTGATGTCGGTGCGCGAGGGGTGGGCCTCGGTGGCGGTGTGCGAGTGGTAGATGACCACGGGCACCTCGTCCCGGTCGTCCATGTCGCGGTACAGCTTCAGCAGGTCGGCGCTGTCGAACTCGTAGAACGTCGGCGAGCGGGCCGCGTTGAGCATCGGGATGAAGCGCTCGGGCCGGTCACTGCCCTCGGGGCCGGCGACGACGCCACAGGCCTCGTCCGGGTGGTCTTCCCGGGCGTGGGCCACGATGGCGTCGTAGATCGCGCGGTCGATGCGCAGCACAGGGCCAGTCTAGGCAGCGCCACCGGCCGGCGTCCTCCCCGCCCCGGACGGGCGCCGGAACGGGTGACCGCCGCGGGAACGGATTGCGTCGCGGACGTGTCCGACCGATAACGTCGCCGACCGTGGTGATCGAGGTTCTCATGGTGATCGGCGTCGTCCTGGTCGCGCTGCCGGCCCTGGCCATCGGATCGGCCCGGCTGCTCCACCGCAGTGGCCGCGCCACCGACCAGCGGACCGACCGCGTCGAGCTGGTGCTCGTGGTGCTCGGCCGGCTCATCGGGCTGGTGCTGCTGGCCGCCCTGTCCGGCATCACCCTGCTGTCCTGCATCGGGGCGCTCGTGCAGGACGTCGACGTGCACAGCCTGGTCTACGTGTTCTTCGTCGCCGACCTGCTCGTCGCCATCCTGGTGCTGCTCACCGTCGGTCGCCTCGACCGGCGGCCAAGGCGTCGATCAACGACCCCTGCACGGCGGTGAGCCAGTAGTAGACGGCCAGCTGCGAGTTCTCGTCGTCGGCCCCCTCGCCCGTGGCGTCGATCTCCGGGGGCTCGGTCTCCGCGGTGATGCCCAGCCGGGTGCCCATCGCCAGCCGGAGGTCGTTGGTGGTGCGCAGCCAGGCGCGCGCCTGCTCGGCGTCCAGCCGCACCTCGCCACCGCCGGGCGGCACGGTGGCCCGGACCATCGCCAGGTCGTCGGCCTTGCCGCTGCGCAGCCCGGCCTCGGTCAGGTCGCGGTACTCGGCGGCCAGCTGCGGGTCGCTGGCGTGACCGCTGGGCAGCAGGCGCTCCAGCACCGGGTCGCCACCGGAGTCGGCCGGGTCCGCGGACAGCAGCTGCTCCAGCTGGTCCAGCAGCAGGCCCACGATGTCGGCCTCGGCGTCGACCAGCCGGGCCACCAGCTCGTCGCCCTTGCGGCGGAACGGCTTCACGCGTCCCGCTGGTACGTGGCCCACAGCCCGTAGGCGTGCAGCCGGTTGGTGTCGTGCTCCATCCGCTCCCGCGGACCGGAGCTGACGATCGCCTTGCCCTCGTTGTGCACCTGCAGCATGAGCTCCGTCGCGGTCGCCTCGTCGTACCCGAACAGCTCCTGGAGCACGAACGTCACGTAGGTCATCAGGTTGACCGGGTCGTCCCAGACGACGGTGACCCAGGGGCGGTCGAGGGCGGACTCCTCCCCCGTCGACGTCTCCGACACCCGTTCGGGCGCGAGCGGTCCGGCCACGTGAGCACTCTAGGACGACCGCCTCCAGCGACGCAGTCGGTGGGCACCTATCGTGCTGCTCCATGCCGCAGAGCCCGCCGCTCAGCCCCGCGATGCTCACCGACCGCTACGAGCTGACCATGCTGGCCGCCGCCCTGGCCGACGGCACCGCCGACCGGGACTGCGTCTTCGAGGTCTTCGCCCGCCGGCTGCCGCACGGCCGGCGGTACGGGGTGCTCGCCGGGACCGGCCGGTTCCTGGAGGCGCTGGCCGACTTCCGCTTCGGGGACGCCGAGCTGGACGCGCTCCGACAGCAGGGCGTGGACGACCCACGACTGCTGGAGCACCTGGCCGGCTTCCGGTTCACCGGGGACGTCGACGGCTACGCCGAGGGCGACCTCTACTTCCCCGGCTCGCCGGTGCTCACCGTGCGGGCCCCGTTCGGCCAGGCCGTGCTGCTGGAGACCCTGGTCCTGTCGATGCTCAACCACGACAGCGCCATCGCCGCCGCCGGTGCCCGGATGGTCGGCGCCGCCTGTGGCCGCCCGTGCATCGAGATGGGCTCCCGGCGCACACACGAGGAGGCCGCCGTCGCCGCCGCGCGGGCCGCGGCCCTGGTCGGCTTCTCGGCCACGTCGAACCTGGCCGCCGGCGCCCGCTACGGCATCCCCACGACCGGCACCAGCGCCCACGCGTTCACCCTGCTGCACGACGACGAGGCGGCGGCGTTCCGCGCGCAGCTGGACACCCTGGGCGTCGGGACGACGCTGCTGGTCGACACCTACGACACCGAGCAGGGCATCCGGACGGCGGTCGAGGTGGCCGGCCCGGAACTCGGCGCCGTCCGCCTGGACTCCGGTGACCTCGCCATCGAGGCGACCCGCGCCCGCGAGCTGCTGGACTCCCTGGGCGCGACGGCCACCCGGGTCATCGTCACCAGCGACCTCGACGAGTACGCGATCGCCGCGCTGGCGGCCGCCCCGGTCGACGGCTACGGGGTGGGCACCTCACTGGTGACCGGCTCCGGCTCACCCACCGTCGGGATGGTCTACAAGCTCGTGGCCCGGGACGGGGTACCGGTGGCCAAGAACTCCGTGGGCAAGCGCTCGGTGGGCGGCCGCAAGCACGCCGTCCGGCGGCACGACGCCGCCGGGACGGCGACCGCCGAGGTGGTCAGCGCGGCACCGGTCCCCGCCCAGGAGCACGACCGCGACCTGATCCGGCCGCTGGTCCGCGGGGGCGAGCTCGTCGATCCCCGATCCCCCGCCGACTCGCTGGCCGCTGCCCGGGACCTGCACGTCCAGGCGCGCGGCGCCCTGCCGACCGAGGCGTGGTCGCTGTCCCGGGGCGAGCCGGCGATCGACACCGTCACCGGGTAGCCGAGGGCCCCGCCCCGGCGGAGGTCGTCGCCGGGGCAGGATGGGGTCATGACCCGTGCCCTGGTGATCGTGGACGTGCAGAACGACTTCTGCGAGGGCGGGAGCCTCGCCGTCGACGGCGGCACCGCCGTCGCCCGGGCGATCAGCGCCCACGCCGCCGCGACCGACTACGCGCACGTCGTCGCCACCCGGGACCACCACGTCGACCCGGGCGGTCACTTCGCCGAGCAGCCCGACTACCTGGAGACCTGGCCCGCGCACTGCGTCGTCGGCACGTCCGGGGTCGAGCTGCACTCCGACCTGGACCGGCGGCCGATCGAGGCGGTCTTCGACAAGGGCGAGTACGAAGCCGCCTACTCCGGCTTCGAGGGCTCCTTCGACGGGCAGCCGCTGGCCGACTGGCTGCGGGCCCACGGTGTCGACGCGATCGACGTCGTCGGCATCGCCACCGACCACTGCGTCCGGGCCACCGCGCTGGACGGGGTCGGCGCCGGGTTCGCCACCCGGGTGCTGCTGCACCTCACCGCCGGCGTCTCACCGGCCACCACCGAGGCGGCCCTGGAGCAGCTCCGCACCGCCGGCGTGGAGCTCAGCACATCGTCGTCCTGACGGTCGACACCGCGGTCAGCAGCCGTGCCCGACTCGCGTGGAGCCGCTGACTTCCGTTCAGCTGGCGTCCAGCACCTCGTCGCGGGTGAACCCGAGGACCTGGAGGACGGCGTCGAGGTAGGGCTGGTTCAACGCGGCGTGCGCCTGGTCGCGCACGAACGGCTTGGCGTTGAAGGCGATGCCCAGCCCGGCGGCGTTGAGCATGTCGAGGTCGTTGGCGCCGTCGCCCACCGCGACCGTCTGGTCCAGCGGGACGCCGTGCTGCGCGGCGAAGCGGGCCAGCGCCCGGGCCTTGCCCGCCCGGTCGACGACCTCGCCGACGAGCCCACCGGTGAGTCGGCCGTCGGCCACCTCGAGGGTGTTCGCGGCGGCGAAGTCCAGCCCGAGCTCGGCGGCGAGCGGGTCGGTGATCTGGGTGAACCCGCCGCTGACGATGCCGCAGCGGAACCCCAGCCGCTGCAGCGTGCGGATCAGGGTGCGGGCGCCCGGGGTGAGGACCAGGTGCGCGCGGACCTCGTCCAGCACGCCCACCGGCAGCCCTGCCAGCACCGCCACCCGCGCCCGGAGGGACTCCTCGAAGTCGAGTTCGCCGTTCATCGCCGCCGCGGTGATCCGGGCGACCTCGGCGGCCCGGCCGGCCCGGGCGGCCAGCTCGTCGATCACCTCGCCGCGTACCAGGGTCGAGTCGACGTCCAGCACGATCAGCCGCTTGCCGCGCCGGGCCAGCCCGACCTGCTCCACGGCGATGTCGGTGCCCGTCTCGGCGGCGACCGTGGCCAGCGCCGTCCGCAGCTCGGTGGACGCGGCACCCGAGACGGTCAGCTCGAAGCTGGTGACCGGGTAGTCCGACAGCCGGCGGATCGCCTCGATGTTGCCGCCCACCCCGGCGATGGCGCGCGCGGCGCCGGCGACCGCAGCGGGCGGGACGGGGCGGCCGAGCACGATGACGTGGTGGCGGGCGGTGCGCTCCTGCCGGGCGCTGCCGGCCGCGGTGGGCTGGACGCTCACCGCGACGCCGGTCCGGGACGCCACCTCGGCGACGGCGGCGCGCAGGCGGTCGGCCAGGGACCCGACGGACCCGCTCTCCGGGCTCCCGACGACGACGCCCAGCACCAGCTGGCCGTGCACCACGACCTGTTCGACGTCGAGGACCTCGACCGGGTGTGGGCCGACCTGGGCCAGCGCGGCGAACAGCGCCGCGGTCACCCCCGGCCGGTCGCTGCCGGTCACGGTCAGCAGGGCACCGTCGGACGTCGGCGGTGCAGCAGTCGGGTCGGTCGGCGCTGGGGCGGCGGCGCGGTCGGTCACGCCGTCATCGTGCCGGACCGGTGATCGCCCTCCGACCGCGCCCTGCCCGACGGTCCCCGGCCCCGGACGCACGGACGCCCCGCCAGCCGATCGGCTGACGGGGCGTCCGTGGTGGTCCCTCTCAGGGGGCCGTGCTCAGGTCGGGTCCTTGTCGTCGGCTCCCTGGCGGGCACCGCCGGTGAGACCGGCCTCGCTGGCGTAGGGCTGGTGCCCCTTGCCGGCGTGCGCCTCCATCTCCAGGCGGTCCCGCAGGTGCGGGTAGTGCAGCTCGAACGCGGGGCGCTCCGACCGGATCCGGGGGATCTCGACGAAGTTGTGCCGCGGCGGAGGCGACGAGGTCGCCCACTCCAGCGAGTTGCCGTGCCCCCAGGGGTCGTCGCGCAGCGCCAGCCGGCCGTGCTTCCACGACTTCACGACGTTGTAGACGAAGGGGATCACCGAGGCGCCGAGGATGAACGACCCGATGGTCGAGATCGTGTGCATCGTGGTGAAGGAGCCGCCGCCGTCGAGGGCGAGGTAGTCGGCGTACCGGCGCGGCATGCCCGCGTTGCCCAGCCAGTGCTGGATGAGGAACGTGGCGTGGAAGCCGATGAAGGTCAGCCAGAAGTGCAGCTTGCCGATCTTCTCGTCCATCATCCGGCCGCACATCTTCGGGAACCAGAAGTAGAGACCGGCGTAGGCGGCGAAGACCACGGTGCCGAAGACGACGTAGTGGAAGTGGGCCACGACGAAGTAGCTGTCGTTGACGTGCCAGTCCAGCGGCGGGCTGGCCAGCAGGACACCGGTCAGACCACCGAGCAGGAAGGTGATCAGGAAGCCGATCGAGAACAGCATCGGCGTCTCGAAGGTGATCTGGCCGCGCCACATGGTGCCGATCCAGTTGAAGAACTTGATCCCGGTGGGCACCGCGATCAGGTACGTCAGGAAGGCGAAGAACGGCAGCAGCACCGCGCCGGTGGCGAACATGTGGTGCGCCCAGACTGCCAGCGACAGGGCGGTGATCGCGATCAGCGCGAAGACCATGCCCTTGTAGCCGAACAGCGGCTTGCGGCTGAAGACCGGGATGACCTCGCTGATGATGCCGAAGAACGGCAACGCGATGATGTAGACCTCTGGATGCCCGAAGAACCAGAACAGGTGCTGCCACAGCATCGGCCCGCCGTTCTCCGGCGAGTAGACCTGCGCACCGAGGTGCCGGTCGGCCAGCAGCGCGAACAGCGCGGCGGTCAGGATCGGGAAGGCGAGCAGGATCAGGATGCTGGTGACCAGCGATGCCCAGGTGAAGATGGACATCCGGAACATCGTCAGGCCCGGCGCCCGCAGGCAGACGATCGTTGCGATGAAGTTGACGCCACCGAGGATCGTGCCCAGACCACTGACCGCCAGGCCGGTGATCCACAGGTCACCTCCGGCGCCCGGGCTGTGTGCGCCGGTCGACAGCGGGGTGTAGGCGTACCAGCCGAAGTCGGCGGCGCCACCGGGGGTCAGGAAGCCGGAGACGGCGATGGAGGAGCCGAAGAGGAACAGCCAGAAGGAGAAGGCGTTCAGCCGGGGGAAGGCGACGTCCGGCGCACCCAGCTGCAGCGGCATGATCAGGTTCGCGAAGGCGAAGAACATCGGCGTCGCGAAGAACAGCAGCATCACCGTGCCGTGCATGGTGACCAGCTGGTTGTACTGCTCGGGCGAGAGGAACTGAAGCTCGGGGCGGGCCAGCTCACCGCGCATCAGCAACGCCATGAAGCCACCGACGAAGAACCAGATGAACGACGCCGTCGTGTACATCAGGCCGATGGTCTTGTGGTCGGTGGTGCGCAGCAGACCGAGGAGCCGCGATCCCTTCTCGGCCTCGTGGGCCGGGCTCGGCCGGCTCACGATCGGGGCGGGTGCGATCGTCACGGTCGGAGCTTAGACCGTCACGTCACGGCCGACGCGGCGGGAGCAGGAGTCGGTGCGGCGCGTCCCGGGCCGCTCCCCCGGTGGCCCGGCCCGGCGCCGGCGGAAGTGCAGGTGGGCGCGGTACGCCAGCCGTCGGGCCACGCCCGGGCGCACGCCCGATGGGCGATGCGGCGGCTCGGGGAGTTTGGTCACGTCCGGGCGTGGGAATCGTTGATCTTGCGCTGGACGGACCAGCGCGAGACGGCTCGACCGTCGTGCACCGGAGGTCGCCCGTGGACATCGGTGGGATCCTCTTGACCGTCCTGATCGGCTTCGTCGCCGGTCTGATCGCCCGTGCCGTGGTCCCGGGCAAGCAGGACCTCGGCCTCGTCGCCACCCTCGTGCTCGGCCTCATCGGCTCGGTGGTGGGCAACCTCGTGTTCAGCCTCGTCCAGGGCGACGGGCTGGAGTTCGACCTCGGCGGCTGGTGGGCGTCGATCCTGGGCGCGATCCTCGTACTGGCGGTCTACGTGGCCGCCACCGGCAAGCAGCGTCGCGTCACCCGCTGACCCACCCGCCCCGCAGCGGGCACCAGCAGGCTCCCCGAGGGCCCGGCCGCAGGGCCGGGCCCTCGGCACGACCGGGACCTGGGCGGCTCCGGGCCCTGGCCGCGGCTGGACGTGCGCTCAGCCGCGCGTCCAGCTGCCGACGTCGACCGCCACCGTGACCGCGACCGGCTCCGGCAGCGTGGCCACCCGGGCGGCCAGCTCCCCCGCCGCGAGGTGCCGGGCGTGCGGGCCCATCCCGACGAGCGTGCGCACCGCGAGGTGGTCCAGCTCCAACACCGATCGATGGCCCGCCGTCCCGGCCGGGCGCAGGTGCGGCTCGAGCGTGGCGGCCAGCCGGTCGGCCTTGGCCGGGTCGACGTGCAGCAGCCCCAGCGGGCCGACGAGCTCGGCCAGGTGGTCGACGGCCGGGGTGACGACGACCAACCGGCCGTCCGGGGTCAGCACCCGGGCGGTCTCCGCGCCGTTGCGCGGGGCGAACACGACGAGCACCCGGTCGACGGACCCGTCCCGGACCGGCCAGCGGGCCCAGGAGTCGGCCACCACGGCGATCGCGCGGGGGTGGGCGCGGGCGGCCCGGCGGGCGGCGTAGCGGGAGGCGTCGAGCACCACCCCGACGGCGGCGGGTGCCCGGTCCAGCACGCCGGCGAGGTGCGCTCCGGTGCCGCCGCCCGAGTCGAGCAGCGTCCGCGGCGGCGGCCCGGCGAGGGCGGCGTCGGCCAGCGCCGCGGTGATGCCGGCGTAGTGGCCGGCGGCCAGGAAGTCCGCCCGGTCCCCCACCATGGCCGCGGAGTCACCCTCGTGCGGGCTGCCACCCGGTGGGAGGAGCGTGACGTGGCCCTGCCGCGCCCGGTCGAAGGCGTGCCCGGCGGTGCACCGGAGACCATCCCGGTCAGCGGCGAGCTGCTGGCCGCAGACCGGGCACGCGAGCAGGGCGACCGCGGCCGGTGGGAGCGGGGGCGGGCTCACCGGCGCGGCGGTCGCACGGGCAGCCGGTGCAGCACCACGTCCCGCAGCTGCCCGGCATCGGCCGTGGCCGTGAGGAACGTGGCGAACGGCTGGCGGCGCCGGTCGGTGGGCGACCCGGGGTTGAGCAGCCGCAGCCCGGTGGGCCCGGTCGTGTCCCAGGGGATGTGGCTGTGTCCGAACACCAGGACGTCGACGTCCGGGAAGGCGGCCGCGCAGCGCTGCTCCCGGCCCTTGGCGTCCCCGGTCTCGTGCACCACCGCGAACCGGACGCCGTCGAACTCGACCCGGACCACCTCCGGGAGCCGGTCCCGCAGCACCCCGTGGTCGTTGTTGCCGTACACCGCCACCAGCCGCCGCGACCGCCGCTCCAGCTCGTCGAGCAGGGCCACGTCCACCCAGTCGCCGGCGTGCACCACGACGTCCGCCGCCTCGATCTGCTGCCACAGCGGGTCGGGCAGGTCCCGGGCCCGCTTGGGCACGTGGGTGTCGGCGGTGATCACCAGGGAGACGGACACGGGGGCATCGTCCCAGCCCGCCCCGCTCCCTCAGTCGTGGACGGGCGCTTCGTGGTTCCGGTGCCCGGGCGACTCGAGCTGGAAGGTGCAGTGCTCCAGGTCGAAGTGGTCGCCCAGGCAGCTGCAGAGGGCATCGAGCACCCGGCCGCCGTGCCCGTCGGCCAGCGCCTCGTCACTGACGACGACGTGCGCGGAGAGCACCGGCAGACCCGAGGTGATGGTCCAGGCGTGCAGGTCGTGCACGTCCAAGACGCCGTGGACGCCGAGCACGTGGTCGCGCACCTGCTCCAGGTCGACTCCCTTGGGGGCCGCCTCGAGCAGCACGTCCAGCGCCTCCCGCAGCAGCGACCAGGCGCGGGGCAGGACCAGCGCGCCGACCGCGAGGGAGGCGACGACGTCGGCCCCGGTCCAGCCGGTCGTGGCGATGACGACGGCGGCGACGATCACGGCGACGGAGCCCAGCGCGTCACCGACCACCTCGAGGTAGGCGCCCCGGGTGTTCAGCGACTCGCGCTGGCCGGAGCGGAGCAGGGCGAGCGAGCCGACGTTGACCGCCAGCCCGACGAGGGCGACGCCGAGCATCCAGCCGGAGTCGATGTCGGGTGGGTCGCCGATCCGGCGGATCGCCTCGACCACGACGTACCCGCCGACGACGAGCAGGAGCAGACCGTTGCCGACGGCGGCGAGGACCTCCATGCGCTGCCAGCCGAAGGTGCGCCGGCCGTGGGCGGGGCGCTGGGCGAGGGTGACCGCACCGAGGGCCATGCCGATGCCGAGCGCGTCGGTGGCCATGTGGGCGGCGTCGGCGAGGAGGGCCAGTGAGCCCGAGATCAGCGCGCCGACCAGCTCCAGGACGAAGACCGAGCCGGTGAGGACCAGGACGACGGCCAGCCGGCCGCGGTGCCCGGCGGCCGTGGTGCCGGAGCCGTGCCCCGCACCGTGGTCGTGACCCATCGCCGTCCCCTCCGTCGCCCCGCGTTCTGACATGCACGATGCCGCATGTCAGCCAGGAACGCCAGGCCGGCCCCCTCGCAGGGGCGGGGGGACGACGAGGTCCTCGATCAGATGGCGACGCCGCGCTCGCGCAGCCACGGGAGAGGGTCGATCCGGGGCCCGTCGAGGCCGCCGGCGTGCACCTCGAAGTGCAGGTGCGGACCGGTGGACTGCCCCTCATTGCCGAGCAGTGCGATGGTGTCGCCCGCCCGCACGGTCTGCCCCTCCTCGACCAGGATCTCCTGCATGTGGCCGTAGACCGAGACGTCGCCGTTCGCGTGCTGGACGTAGACCGCCAGCCCGAAGCCACTGGCCGCGCCGGCGCGGAGGACGACGCCGTCCATCACCGCGTACTCGGGGGTGCCCAACGGCGCGGCGAAGTCGATGCCCGCGTGCAGCGTGCCCCAGCGCGAACCGAACTGGCTGGTGAGCCGCCCCTGCACGGGCAGCACGGCCTTGGGCCGGGCCGCCTCGGCGGCGGCCGCCGCGGCCGCCTCGGCCGCGACGCGGTCCGCCTCTGCCTGCACCTGGGCGGCGGCGGCCTCGGCGTCCTCGCGCTGGGCGCGGGTGGCGGCCAGCTCCTGCAGCCGGGCGGCGGCCTCCTCGCCGGTGAGCGCGGGCTGCTCCGCCTGGACCATGCCCAGCTCCTCGGCGACGCTGACCGGCTCGTCGGCCGCCGCCCGGGCGACCGGGGACGGCGCGCCGGCGGCGGTGAGCCCGAGCCCGACCACCCCGATGATCGCCGCGGCCACGAACAGCGCCGGCCGGCCGGACGGGAGCGTCAGCCGGCGGCGGGAGCTCGTCGCGACCTCGGCGGCCGGTGCGGCGGCTGCCGACAGCGGGGTGCCGGCCGGTCCGAGCGGCCAGGTGTCGACGAGCACCGGGTCGGCCCCCTCGACCGGGAGCGGCCACTGCTCCGCCGCGGCGACCGGCGAGGTGCCGGCCGAGACGGGGCAGGTGACCGACGCGGTGCGCGTCGAGGCGGCACCGAGGAGGCGGCGCGGACGACGGACGGCCCGGCGGAACGGCAGCACGGAGGCGAGCACCTCGGGGCGGTCGGACGGCGGGGTGGCGGCGGCGGACCCGCCAGCGGTGCCGGTCGAGAGCACCGTCCCCTCGTCGTCGAGCCGGGCGAGGTGTTGCGGGTCCATGCACCTGTCTTTCCGTCGGGGGCGATTCGGGCGGGGCCCATGTAAACACGACGTGATCGGTTCGTGATGTGGACGACCGGGTGAGCACACCCGGTCAAGTGGCGGAGGTCACAACACTTAGTGCCAAATGGGCACCCTCTGTCACGTCATCACTGCGCGCGGGTCAGGAATCGAACTCGCCGTGATGGGTAGGGGCGAGGAACGTCACGCCCCGGTGAACGGCCTGCTGCCCCGTCGCGGCCGTCCGGGGCACCCAGACCCGAGGAGCACCCCCATGCGCGCAGTGACCTGGCACGGCCGGGACGACGTCCGGGTGGACACCGTCCCGGACCCGGAGATCAAGGACCCCACCGACGTGATCGTCCAGGTGACCTCGAGCGGCATCTGCGGCTCGGACCTGCACCTGATCGAGGTCATGGCGCCGTTCATGACCGTCGGCGACGTGCTCGGCCACGAGCCGATGGGCATCGTCCGCGAGGTCGGTCCCGCGGTCACCGAACTCAAGGCAGGCGACCGGGTCGTCGTCCCGTTCAACATCTCCTGCGGCACCTGCTGGATGTGCGACCAGGGGCTGCAGAGCCAGTGCGAGACGACGCAGAACCGGGAGCAGGGCTTCGGCGCCTCCCTGTTCGGCTACACGAAGCTCTACGGCCAGGTGCCCGGCGGCCAGGCCGAGTACCTGCGGGTGCCCTTCGGCAACACCCTGCCGATCAAGGTCCCCGAGGGCCCGGCCGACGACCGCTTCGTCTACCTCTCCGACGTGCTGCCCACCGCCTGGCAGGCCGTGCAGTACGCCGGCGTCGTCCCCGGCGGGTCGGTGCTGGTCCTCGGCCTGGGCCCGATCGGCGACATGGCCACCCGGATCGCCAAGCACCTCGGTGCCGCCCAGGTCCTCGCGTCCGACACCGTGCCCGAGCGGCTGGCCCGGGCCCGCGCCAACGGGATCGACGTCCTGGACTCCACCGACCAGGCCGACGTCGTCGCCTGGGTGCGGGACAAGACCGACGGCCGCGGTCCGGACGCCGTCATCGACGCCGTCGGCATGGAGGCGCACGGCTCCCCCGGCGCGAAGTTCGCGCAGAAGGCCAGCGCCCTGGTGCCCGACGCCATCATGGAGAAGGTCATGACGGTGGTCGGCATCGACCGGATGGCCGCGCTCAACACCGCGATCGAGGCGGTGCGCCGCGGCGGCACCATCTCGCTGTCCGGCGTCTACGGCGGGGCGACCGACCCGATGCCGCTCATGCGGATGTTCGACAAGCAGATCGAGCTGCGGATGGGCCAGGCCAACGTGTGGCGCTGGGTGCCCGACATCCTGCCGCTGCTCACCGACGCCGACCCGCTCGGCGTCGACGACTTCGCCACCCACCACGTGCCGCTGGAGCAGGCGTCGCAGGCCTACGAGACCTTCCGGCAGAAGCAGGACGGCGCCGTGAAGGTGCTGCTCCAGCCCTGATCCACCCCGCTCCGGCCGACGGGCCGCGCACCGGTCCAGCACCGGTGCGCGGCCCGTCGCACGCGGCCGGGTGGGACGACGTGACCAGTCTCATGCCCGGCGCAGGCACGGTCCGGGGCCTTCCTGCCCTTGGCTGGAGGAGGCCCCGACGTCCGGGCCGCCTCTCCGCAGTACACCGAGGAGCCCCGCCTTGCCCCGCGCCCTGATCGCGCTCGCCATCGGTGCCTTCGGCATCGGCACCACCGAGTTCGTGGTGATGGGGATGCTGCCCCAGATCGCCGAGGGGCTGGACGTCTCGGTCTCCGCCGTCGGGCTGCTCATCTCCGCCTACGCCATCGGCGTGGTGATCGGCGCCCCGACGCTGACCGCCCTCGGGGTGCGCTTCACCCCGCGACAGACGCTGGTCGCGCTGATGGTGCTGTTCACGGTCGGCAACCTGCTGTCCGCGCTGGCCCCCGACTACGGCACGCTCGTGGCCGCCCGGGTGTTCGCCGCGCTGGCGCACGGGTCGTTCTTCGGCGTGGGGGCGGTGGCCGCCCGCCGGCTGGTGCCGAAGGAGAAGGCCACCCAGGCGATCTCCCTGATGATCACCGGGCTGACGCTGGCCAACGTCGTGGGCGTGCCGCTGGGCACGTTCGTCGCCCAGCAGCTGAGCTGGCGGGTGGTCTTCGCCGGGGTCGCCGTCATCGGTCTGGTCACCATCGCCGGGCTGCTCGCCTGGATGCCCGGCGTCGCCGGTGAGCCCACCGACCTGCGCAGCGAGCTGGGCGCCTTCCGCCGGCCCGGCGTGTGGCTGGTGCTCGGGCTGACGATGGTCGGGTTCGCCGCACTGTTCGCCGTCTACAGCTACGTCAGCCCGATCCTCACCGAGCTCACCGGCCTGTCCGAGGGCTGGGTCACCCCGGTGCTGGCGCTCTTCGGCGTGGGCACCACCGTCGGCACGCTGATCGGCGGCCGGCTCGGTGACCGGTGGGGGCTCTCCTTCGTCGCCGTCGGCCTGGTCGCCACCGCCGCTGCGCTCGCCCTCTTCGCGCTCGTCGCCGACATCGCGGTGCTCGCCGTCCCGGTGCTCGTGCTCTTCGGGACGCTGGCCTTCGCGCTCGGCCCGGTGGTGCAGAACCGGGTCATCGAGGCCGCCCGGGTCCCCGGCGGGAGCCTGGTGTCCGCGGCGAACCAGGCCGCGTTCAACGTGGCGAACGCGCTGGGTGCTGCGCTCGGGGCCGGCGTGCTGTCGGCCGGGCTGGGCTACACCGCCCCGATCTGGGTGGGCGCCGGCCTGGCACTCGCCGGCACCGGGATCGCGGTGGTGGCGGTGCGGGGCGACCGCGCGGACCGGGCCGCGCTGGCCGCGGAGGCCCGGGTCGCCGAGGGCGCCGCACGGGTGGACGCCGACGTCGCCGTCTGGCAGCGGGTCCTCTCCCCCATCGCCGTCCCCGAGGTCCCGTTCGTCATCCGCTGACGGTGTGGCACCCCCGCCTCCCGGGGTAGCCCGGCGGGCATGACGACGACGGCGGAGCAGTCCGGCCAGTTCCCCCTCGGTGACCGCGCCGTGCACCGCATCGGCTACGGCGCCATGCAGCTCGCCGGCCCGCACGTGATGGGCCCACCTGCCGACCGGGACGCCGCGGTGGCGGTGCTGCGCCGCGCGGTCGAGCTCGGCGTCGACCACATCGACACCAGCGACTACTACGGCCCGCACGTCACCAACGAGGTCATCCGCGAGGCGCTGCACCCCTACCCGGAGCAGCTCACGATCGTCACCAAGGTCGGGGCCCGGCGCACGGCGGCGGGCGAGTGGCCCGAGGCGCTGGGTGCCGACGAGTTGCGGCAGGCGGTGCACGACAACCTCGACCACCTGGGGCTCGACGTCCTGGACGTGGTCAACCTGCGGATGCCCGGGTTCGCCGAGCCGGTGCAGCGCTCGCTGGCCGAGCCGATGGAGGCCCTCGCCCAGCTCCAGCAGGAGGGGCTGGTCCGGCACCTCGGGGTCAGCAACGTGACGCCGCAGATGCTGGCCGAGGCCCGCGGCATAGCCCCGGTGGTGTGCGTGCAGAACCACTACAACCTGGTGCACCGGGCCGACGACCCGCTGGTCGACGCGCTGGCCCGGGACGGCATCGCCTACGTGCCCTTCTTCCCGCTGGGCGGCTTCTCGCCGCTGCAGTCGGCGGCGCTGGACACGGTGGCCCGCCGGCTCGAGACCACCCCGATGCAGGTGGCGCTGACCTGGCTGCTGGCCCGCTCCCCCAACCTGCTGCTCATCCCGGGCACCTCGTCGGTCGCCCACCTGGAGGAGAACCTCGAGGCGGCGGCCCGGCAGCTCGGACCCGAGGAGCTGACCGAACTGGACCGGATCGGCGGCGACGGCACCCTCGACCCCGACCTCTGAGCTCAGCGGGCGCGCTGGACCCGGCCCTCGTCGAACACCGGCTCGGGGACCTCGCGCACGTGCCCGTCGGCGCCGAAGAGCAGGAAGCGGTCGAAGGTGCGGGCGAACCAGCGGTCGTGGGTCACCGCGACCACCGTGCCGTCGAAGGCGTCCAGCGCCTCCTCCAGCGACTCGGCCGACAGCACGTCGAGGTTGTCGGTCGGCTCGTCGAGCAACAGCAGGGTGGCGCCGGAGAGCTCGAGCAGGAGCACCTGGAACCGCGCCTGCTGACCACCGGAGAGCGACCGGAACAGCTGGTCACCGGAGGGGGCCAGCCCGTACCGGCGCAGCGCCGCCATGGCCCGCCCGCGGTCGACGCCCGGCCGCCCGGGCTCGCCGTGCCAGAGCAGGTCGACCAGGGTGCGGTCCAGCCACTCGGGATGGGCGTGGGTCTGGGCGAAGAACCCGGGGACGACGCGCGCCCCGAGCCGCCACTCGCCGGTGTGCGCGACGTCCTGGCCGGCCAGCAGCCGCAAGAAGTGCGACTTGCCGGCCCCGTTGGAGCCCAGGACGGCGACCCGGTCGCCGTACTCGACCTCCACGTCGAAGGGGCGCATCAGGCCGGAGAGCTCGAGCTGCTCGGCCATCACCACCCGCACCCCCGTGCGGCCGCCACGCAGCCGCATGGTCACGTGCTGGTCCGGTGGCCGCTCCGGCGGTGGCCCGGCGGCCTCGTACTTGGCCAGCCGGGTCTGCATGGCGTGGTAGCGGGCGGCCATGTCCGGGGAGTTCTTCGCCTGCTGCTGCAGCGTGCGCACCAGGTCGACCAGTCGCTCGTGCTCCTCGTCCCAGCGCTTGCGCAGCTCCGCCATCCGGTCGTGCCGGGCGGTGCGTGCCGCGGGGTAGCTCGCCCAGTTGCCGCCGTGCACCCACGCCGTCCCGCCCTCGACGGTGACCACCCGGTCGGCGACCCGGGCCAGCAGCTCCCGGTCGTGGCTGACGAACAGCACCGTCTTGCGGGTCTCGATCAGCCGATCCTCCAGCCACCGCTTCCCGGGGACGTCGAGGTAGTTGTCCGGCTCGTCGAGCAGCAGCACCTGGTCGGGGCCGCGGAGCAGGCACTCCAGGGCCAGCCGCTTCTGCTCGCCGCCGGAGAGGGTGTTCAGCTCGCGGTACTTGCAGCCGTCGTAGGGCACGCCCAGCGCGGCGACCGTGACGGTGTCCCAGGTGACCTCGACGTCGTAACCGCCGACGTCGCCCCAGTGGGCCAGCGCGTTGGCGTAGGCCATCTGGGTGGGCTCGTCGTCGTCCTCCATCATCCGCAGCTCGGCGGTCTCGACGGCGTCCCAGGCCTCCCGGACGGCGGGCGGCGCGAGGTCGACGAGGAACCGCTGGACGGTGGTGTCGTCGCGCACCGAGCCGATGAACTGGCGCATGATGCCCAGCCCGCCGATCAGCGCCACCGAGCCGGCATCCGGTGTCAGGTCGCCGCTGATGATCCGCAGCATGGTGGTCTTGCCGGCGCCGTTCTCCCCGACCAGCGCGGCGCAGGCGCCCTCCCCGACACGGAAGGCGACGTCGTCGAGGAGCACCCGCCCGTCCGGCAGGGTGAACCGGATCCCCGTGACGTCGACGTAGCCCATGACCCCATCATCCGCCGACGGGGCCACCCGTTCCTCGGCCGGTCAGTCCACCGGTGCCCGGAGGTCAGTCCACCGGTGCCCGGAGGTCAGTCCACCGGTGCCCGGAGGCGATGCCGGGCGAGCCGTTCGACCAGCTCGGGCAGAGCCCCGGCCGGGGAACCGCTGAGCTGCTGCCGGCACTCGAGCACCACCGGCCGTACCACCTGCGGTCGCTGCCCGAGCTCCTCGGACAGCCGACGCACGGCCAGGTCGACGGATCGGTCGACGGATCGGTCGACGAACGGGATGGTCTGGACGGTCTGCAGCACGGCCAACGGCATGCGTGCCCTCCGGTGCTCGTACCCCGCGTGCCGTCTGCCGGCACGTCCCCCGGGGTCCTGCTGCACGCCACGCTGCCCGGTCCCGGCCGCGACCGCAAGGGACCTAGGGCCCCGTTCCCCCCGCTGTCCCGACCCGGCAGCATCGGGACCGGACCCGCATCCCGGAGGTGGCCGTGTTCTTCCGTGACCGCGCCGATGCCGGCGACCACCTGGCACGCCCGCTGGACCACCTGCGAGCGGCCGGGCCCGTGGTGCTGGGGCTGCCGAGGGGCGGCGTGCCGGTGGCCGTCCCGGTCGCCGCCGCGCTGGCCGCACCGCTGGACGTCCTCGTCGTGCGCAAGCTCGGGGTGCCGGGCCAGCCCGAGCTCGCGATGGGCGCGGTCGGCGAGGGCGGGGTGGTGGTGCTCGAGGAGCGGGTGCTCCGGGTGGCCCGGGTGGTCGACGCCGACCTCGCCCGCGTCCGGGACGACCAGCAGGCAGAGGTCGACCGGCGGGTCCGGCTCTTCCGCGAGGTGCGGCCGCGGGTGCCGCTGGCCGGCCGCACCGTCGTGCTGGTGGACGACGGCATCGCCACCGGCTCGACCGCCCGCGCCGCCTGCGCCGTCGCCCGGGCCCAGGGCGCCGCGCGCGTGGTGCTCGCCGTCCCGGTCTGCTCCCCGGACGCGGTGCCGGCCCTGACCGCGGCGACCGACGAGCTGGTGGTGCTCAGCAGCCCGCCGGGCTTCCGCTCGGTCGGCCAGGCCTACGCCGACTTCCGCGCCACCGAGGACGACGAGGTCCTCGACCTCCTCCGCCGCGCCGCTCAGCCGCCGGTGTAGTCGTTGTCCCCACGGGCGGTGCTGGCCACCGCGTCGCGCACCAGCTGGTCCAGCGCCACCGTGTCCACCCGGTCCAGGGACGTGAACCGGATGCAGCTCTTGCCGCAGGACACCTTCCCCAGCTGCGCGGCCCGCGACTCGGCCAGGTAGGCGCCGTCCACGACGGCCGACACGTACAGCGAGAGGTGCCGCTTCTGCGCGGCCAGCGCGATCAACGGCCACATCGTCGTCTCCGTCGCCGATCGCGGCCGGTAGGGCATCAGGCCGTACCCGAGCACCTGCCCGCGGCCCATCGGCACGAGCTGCCGGTCGATGCCGGGTGCGGCGGCCAGGACCAGTGCGTCGGTGGCTCGCAGGTCGGCCTCCCGGGTGCCGGCGGCGGCGAACCAGGCGTCGATGTCCGGTCCGCCGTCCATCAGAAGGCGCCGCTGAAGAGCACCGCGCCGGCGGCCAGCAGCATCGCCGCCACGATGATCCCGGCGACCAGCCGCTGCCGGCGGCGCCCGTCCGGGCCGAGATTGCCCATCCCCATCATGAGGGCACGGTACGACGTCGGCCGGGGGCGGTCGACGCCTCCGGATGACGTGGCCGTGGGCGTGCTGCAGGGTGGGGCGGTGCCTGTCTGCGAGACCCTCCGGCTGGTGCCGTTCGAGCCCGAGTTCCTGCTGCCGGTGCTGCCCTGGTTCGACCACCCGGTGGTGCAGCGCCAGCTGGGCGGCCGCAGCTGGCCCGAACGGGAGCTGGCCCTGCGCACCGCCGCCCGGGGCGAGGAGTTCCGCGGCCGGACCGTGCTGCGGGCCCGCTCGTTCGTCGCGCTGGCCGCCGACGGCGCCCCGGTCGCGCTGATCGGCGGCGACGTCTACGACCGGTGGACGCAGTGGGACCCGGCCACCGAGCAGGTGGTCGCCACCGACGAGCGCCGCACGATGGGCGCCGCCTACGTGGTCGACCCGGCCCGCTGGCGCCGCGGGTACGGGACGGCGACGCTCCGCGCCCTCGTCTCGACCGACGCGCTCGCCGACGTCGAGCAGTTCGTGCTCGGTGTCGAACCGGACAACACCGCCAGCCTGCGGACGGCGGAGGCGGTCGGGTTCGGTCCGCTGACCACCGAGCCCGACGCCGAGGGCCTGGTGTACCTGCGCCGGGCGCGCTGACCCCAGGACTGTCGGCCCGGGCTGCCAGGGTGTCGGCATGACGGTGGACCTGGCCGGGCTGCGGATGGCGGCACAACGGCTGATCGGGCCGCGGTGCCCGACCCCGGCCGAGGCGGTGCGCTGGTCGACCGCCGTCCAGGGGCAGGACCTGCCCGGTGCGCTGACCTCGGTCGCGCTGCGCACCGCCGGCGGCACCCGGGCGGCGGTCACCGCCGCGCTGGACGCCGGCGAGGTGGTCCGGTCCTGGCCGATGCGCGGCACGCTGCACCTGACCGCCGCCGAGGACCTGCCCTGGATGCTGGCGCTGCTCGGGCCGCGCGCCCTCGCCGGGGTGGAGAAGCGACGCGCCGTCGTCGGGATCACCGAGGCAGAGCTGGAGCGGGCCCGGGAGCTGGCGATCAGCGCCCTGACCGGCGGTGGCCGGCTCGGCCGGGCCGACCTGCTGGCGGTGATCGCCGCCGGTGGGGTGTCCACCCAGGGTCAGCGCGGCTACCACCTGCTCTGGTACCTCGCCCAGACCGGGACGCTCGTGCTGGGGCCCACGGCCGGGAGCGACCAGCAGTTCGTGCTGCTCGAGGAGTGGATCACCTCCCCCCGCCACCTCGGGCGTGAGGAGGCCCTCGGCGAGCTGGCGCTGCGCTTCTTCGCCTCGCACGGCCCCGCGACCGTCAAGGACCTGGTGCGCTGGGCAGGCGTGCTGGTCCGCGACGTCAAGGCGGGGCTGGCGATCGCCGCACCCCGGCTGGAGCGGCTCGTCGTCGACGGCACCGAGCACTGGCTCGACCCGGCGACCCCCGACCGGCTCGCCGCCGCCCGCGCCGAGGCCGAGGGCGTGCACCTGCTGCCCGGCTTCGACGAGCTGGTGCTCGGCTACGCCGACCGCAGCTGCACCGTGCCGACGGAGTTCGCCGACCGGATCGTGCCCGGCGGCAACGGCATGTTCCGGGCCACCGCGCTGCACCGGGGTGTGGTCGTGGGCGTCTGGCGGACGGGGCGGGGCGCGGGCCGGCCGATCGAGCTGGAGCCGTTCACCGAGCTGCCCCCGGGCGTGCTGGCCGCCGTGCAGGAGCGGTACGCCGCCCTGCCCTGAGCACGTCGGCCCGGAGGTTGGGCAGGGCGGCGCCGGGGGAAGGGACGGGCCATGGAGTACACGCGTCTGGGCAGCACCGGCCTGCAGGTGTCCCGCCTCTGTCTCGGGATGATGAGCTTCGGCGACCCCGCCCGCGGCGGTCATCCGTGGAGCCTGCCCGAGGAGGAGAGCCGGGCCGTCATCGAGAAGGCGCTGGCCGCCGGGATCACCTTCTTCGACACCGCGAACGTCTACTCGGCCGGCTCCAGCGAGGAGATCACCGGCCGTGCGATCCGCGACTTCGCCGACCGGGAGGACGTCGTCCTGGCCACGAAGGTGCACGGCCGGATGCGGCCCGGGCCGAACGGCGCGGGGCTGTCCCGCAAGGCGATCCTGGCCGAGCTCGACGCGAGCCTCCGGCGGCTGGGCACCGACTACGTGGACCTGTACCAGATCCACCGCTGGGACCCGGGCACGCCGATCGAGGAGACGCTGGAGGCCCTGGACTCCGCGGTGCGATCGGGCAAGGTGCGCTACCTGGGCGCCTCGAGCATGTGGGCCTGGCAGTTCAGCAAGGCCCTGCACGTGGCCGGCGAGCACGGCTGGCACCGCTTCGTCTCCATGCAGGACCACTACAACCTGCTCAACCGGGAGGAGGAGCGGGAGATGCTGCCGCTCTGCGCCGACGAGGGCATCGGGGTGATCCCGTGGAGCCCGCTGGCCCGCGGCCGGCTCACCCGCGAGTGGGACTCCCAGACCAACCGGTCGGAGACCGACGAGTTCGGCAGCAGGCTGTACAACGACGAGGACCGGGTGGTCGTCGAGCGGGTGGCCGAGGTCGCCGGAGCCCGTGGGGTCCCGCGTGCGCAGGTGGCGCTGGCCTGGGTGCTCAGCAAGCCCGTGGTGACCGCGCCGATCGTCGGTGTCACCAAGGACCGGCACCTGGACGACGCGGTGGCCGCGGTGGAGCTGCAGCTGACGGCGGAGGAGGTCGCCCGGCTCGAGGAGCCCTACACCCCGCACGCGGTGGTCGGCTTCTCCTGACCCCGCCGCTCAGTCTTCCGGCTCGTCAGTCCTTGGGCTCGACCAGGACGATCGGGATCTTCCGATCGGTCTTGCGCTGGTAGTCCGCGTAGTCGCGGTAGGCGGCGACCGCGCGCTCCCACCACCGGGCGTACTCGTCGCCGTCGATCTCGCGCGCCACCCCGTCCCAGACGTGCTCACCGTCCTGGACGGTGACCTCGTCGGGGTGGGCCTTGAGGTTGAAGTACCAGGTCGGGTGCTTCGGCGCGCCGCCCTGCGAGGCGACCATCGCGTACACCCCGTCGTGCTCGACCTTCATCAACGGGTTCTTGCGGACCTTGCCGCTCTTGGCGCCCCGGGTGGTGAAGACGACGACCGGCTCGGTGCGGCCGGGCAGGGTGTTGCCCTCCCTGCCGCCGGTGCGCTCGTACACCTCCACCTGGTCGCGGACCCACTTCTCCGGACTCGGCTCGTACTCACCTTCGACGGGCATGACCCGACCCTAGGTCCCGGCACCGACCGACCGCACGGCATCGGCGTGCGCAGCGGTCCCGCCCCGGGCAGAGTGCTGCGAGCGGACCCCACCGGTGTCCCGTCCCCGACCAGGAGGTCGTCGCTCGATGAGGTTCCGTGAAGGTGCCCGGCTGGACACCTCCGGCGTCCAGGACCGCCGTGGCCGGGGTGGCGGTGGTCGGCCCGGGGGCCGGGGGCTGGCCGTCGGCCTGCAGCTCCAGGCGCACGGTGCCGCTGGCCGGTCCGGTCTCGCCCGGGGTGACCAGCCGGCTGGTGCCCAGCAGGTGCTGCACGTGGTGGCCGTACTCGTGGGCCAGCACGTAGGCGTTG
>NZ_JAAKGN010000230.1:0-5556 GCF_011039295.1 Modestobacter sp. KNN46-3
ACGGGTGGCCATGACCCGGTTGCTGGGGCGGCGGGCCGGTGTAGGGGACGGCGTCCCAGTCGGGTGTGGTCACAGCGCGGCCGCCAGCGCCCGCCCGGCCACCCGGCCGGAGAACAGGCAGCCGCCGTCCGCCGCTGCCCGCCCTGGTCGCCGCGCTGGGGGCGGTGCTCACCGCGCTGCTGACCGCCTTCTTCAGCGTCATCGCGCTGGCCTTCTCCAACGGGCAGTACGACGGCGGCACCTGGCTGGTGATCGCGACGCCCGTGCTGCTCGCGGCGTGGCTGCTGGCCGGCGCGCTGCTGCTGATGACCGGCCGTTCCTGGCTGGCGCTCGTCCTGCCCGCCGCGGTCCTGTTCGGCCTGGTCGTCTGGGGCACCATCGCCGCCGGGCTCGGGTCGGACACCGACGGGTTCGTGGTGCTGATGTGGCTGCTGCCCGCCGGCACCGCCCTGCTGGCCGGGCTCCCCGGCGTCCGCCGCTGGATCGCCGCCCGGCGAGGTGCCCGGCTGTCCACAGATCGCGGCTGACCGCCCCGTGCGCCGGCGGGCGCCCTCAGCGTCCGGAGGGTGCTCGAGACGGACGACGACCCCCCGATGACCGCGCTCCTCGCCGGCCTGGCGGGTGGGGTGAGCGCGGTCCCCCTGCTGTTCACGGCGCTGATCACCTACAGCTACGCGCCGGACCTCGACCCGGTCGAGCGGTGGTCCTGGCCGGTGCTGCTCGCGCGCGCGGTCGGGCACCTGGTCGGTGCTGCGCGGCTGACCCGGCGACAGGGCCACCGGCTGCTGGTGGGGGTCGCGGTGGCCACCCTGGTCGGCTACCCACTGCTGGTGGTCGTGAGCTCGGCAGGGGAGCTGGTGCCGGTGGGCGAGATGGTCGGCGCGCTGGCCGTCGTGCTGGCCGGTCCGCTGCTGGCCGCGCTGCTCGGGTCGTCGCCCGGCGCTCGGCGCTGGGCCGACCGGCCCTCGGAGGTCCCTCCCCGCTGACCACGCCGACCCAGGGGGGCGGTGCGCCCGACCCGCCCGGGCGACTCGCACAGTCCGGACCGCCCGGCCGGCGCCCGCGGCCAGCTAGCGTCCCCGGGGTGGGCAACGACGCTGACGTGATCGTGGTGGGTGCGGGGCTGGCCGGGCTGGTCGCAACCGCCGAGCTGGCCGACGCCGGGAAGCGGGTGCTGCTGCTGGACCAGGAACCGGCCGCCTCCCTGGGCGGGCAGGCGCACTGGTCCTTCGGCGGTCTCTTCCTCGTCGACAGCCCCGAGCAGCGCCGGCTGCGGGTGAAGGACTCCCTGGAGCTGGCCCGGCAGGACTGGCTGGGCACCGCCGGCTTCGACCGCGCCGAGGACCACTGGCCCCGCCAGTGGGCCGAGGCCTACCTGCAGTTCGCCGCGGGCGAGAAGCGCGCCTGGCTGCGCGCCCAGGGCGTCCGGTTCTTCCCCGTCGTGGGCTGGGCCGAGCGCGGTGGGTACACCGCCACGGGCCACGGCAACTCCGTCCCCCGGTTCCACATCACCTGGGGCACCGGGCCCGGTGTGCTCGCCCCGTTCCTGCGCCGGGTCGCCGACGCCGCCGCCCGCGGGCTGGTCGACGTCCGGCACCGGCACCGGGTCGACGGGCTGGTCGTCACCGGCGGAGCGGTCACCGGGGTGCGCGGGGCGGTCCTGGAGCCCAGCGACGTCGAGCGCGGCGCGGCCAGCTCCCGCACCGAGGTCGGCGAGTTCGAGTACTCGGCGCAGGCCGTCGTCGTCACCTCCGGCGGCATCGGCGGCAACCACGACCTGGTGCGGAAGAACTGGCCGGCGCGGCTGGGCCCGGTGCCGAAGCGGCTGCTCTCCGGTGTGCCGGCGCACGTGGACGGCCGGATGCTGGAGATCGCCCAGGGCGCCGGTGGCCGGGTGGTCAACCCCGACCGGATGTGGCACTACACCGAGGGCATCGCCAACCACTCACCGATCTGGGCCCACCACGGCATCCGGATCCTGCCCGGGCCCTCCTCGCTCTGGCTCGACGCCACCGGCACCCGCCTGCCGGTCCCGCTGTTCCCCGGCTTCGACACCCTCGGCACGCTCGCGCACATCGGCACCACCGGCCACGAGCACACCTGGTTCCTGCTCACCCAGAAGATCGTGGAGAAGGAGTTCACCCTCTCCGGCTCCGAGCAGAACCCCGACCTGACGGGGAAGGACCTCAAGCTGCTGCTCACCCGGGTGCGCGCGGGCGCGGCGGCCCCGGTGCGGATGTTCCTGGACGACGGCGAGGACTTCGTCGTCGAGCGCACCCTGCCCGAGCTGGTGGCCGGGATGAACCGGCTCACCGGCGACTCCCCGCACGTCGACCTGGCCACCGTGGAGCGCGAGGTCGTCGCCCGCGACCCGGAGATCGCCAACACCTTCACCAAGGACCTCCAGGTGACCGCGATGCGCCAGGCCCGCACGTTCCTGGGCGACAAGCTGATCCGGGTCGCCGCGCCGCACCGGCTGCTGGACCCCGATGCGGGGCCGCTGATCGCCGTCCGGCTCAACGTGCTCACCCGCAAGTCCCTCGGCGGCCTGGAGACCGACCTGTCCGGCCGCGTGCTGCGGGCCGACGGACAACCGTTCCCCGGGCTGTACGCGGCCGGGGAGGTCGCCGGCTTCGGCGGCGGGGGCCAGGCCTGCGGAGCCGCCCATCCCTGCGGCGCCGCCCATCCCTGCGGCGCCGCCCATTCCTGCGGCGGCGCCCATCCCTGCGGCGGCGGCCCGTAGCCGGACGGGTGGCCATGACCCGGTTGCTGGGGCGGCGGGCCGGTGTAGGGGACGGCGTCCCAGTCGGGTGTGGTCACAGCGCGGCCGCCAGCGCCCGCCCGGCCACCCGGCCGGAGAACAGGCAGCCGCCGAGGAAGGTGCCCTCCAGCGAGCGGTAGCCGTGCATCCCCCCGCCGCCGAAGCCGGCGACCTCCCCGGCCGCGTACAGCCCGGGGAACGGTTGTCCGTCGGCCCGCAGCACGCGGCCGGACAGGTCGGTCTCCAGGCCGCCGAGGGACTTGCGGGTGAGCACGTTGAGCCGGACGGCGATCAGCGGCCCCGCATCGGGGTCCAGCAGCCGGTGCGGCGCGGCGACCCGGATCAGCTTGTCGCCCAGGAACGTGCGGGCCTGGCGCATCGCGGTCACCTGGAGGTCCTTGGTGAAGGTGTTGGCGATCTCCCGGTCGCGGGCGACGACCTCGCGCTCCACGGTGGCCAGGTCGACGTGCGGGGAGTCGCCGGTGAGCCGGTTCATCCCGGCCACCAGCTCGGGCAGGGTGCGCTCGACGACGAAGTCCTCGCCGTCGTCCAGGAACATCCGCACCGGGGCCGCCGCGCCCGCGCGCACCCGGGTGAGCAGCAGCTTGAGGTCCTTCCCCGTCAGGTCGGGGTTCTGCTCGGAGCCGGAGAGGGTGAACTCCTTCTCCACGATCTTCTGGGTGAGCAGGAACCAGGTGTGCTCGTGGCCGGTGGTGCCGATGTGCGCGAGCGTGCCGAGGGTGTCGAAGCCGGGGAACAGCGGGACCGGCAGGCGGGTGCCGGTGGCGTCGAGCCAGAGCGAGGAGGGCCCGGGCAGGATCCGGATGCCGTGGTGGGCCCAGATCGGTGAGTGGTTGGCGATGCCCTCGGTGTAGTGCCACATCCGGTCGGGGTTGACCACCCGGCCACCGGCGCCCTGGGCGATCTCCAGCATCCGGCCGTCCACGTGCGCCGGCACACCGGAGAGCAGCCGCTTCGGCACCGGGCCCAGCCGCGCCGGCCAGTTCTTCCGCACCAGGTCGTGGTTGCCGCCGATGCCGCCGGAGGTGACGACGACGGCCTGCGCCGAGTACTCGAACTCGCCGACCTCGGTGCGGGAGCTGGCCGCGCCGCGCTCGACGTCGCTGGGCTCCAGGACCGCCCCGCGCACCCCGGTGACCGCTCCGCCGGTGACGACCAGCCCGTCGACCCGGTGCCGGTGCCGGACGTCGACCAGCCCGCGGGCGGCGGCGTCGGCGACCCGGCGCAGGAACGGGGCGAGCACACCGGGCCCGGTGCCCCAGGTGATGTGGAACCGGGGGACGGAGTTGCCGTGGCCCGTGGCGGTGTACCCACCGCGCTCGGCCCAGCCCACGACGGGGAAGAACCGGACGCCCTGGGCGCGCAGCCAGGCGCGCTTCTCGCCCGCGGCGAACTGCAGGTAGGCCTCGGCCCACTGGCGGGGCCAGTGGTCCTCGGCGCGGTCGAAGCCGGCGGTGCCCAGCCAGTCCTGCCGGGCCAGCTCCAGGGAGTCCTTCACCCGCAGCCGGCGCTGCTCGGGGCTGTCGACGAGGAAGAGACCGCCGAAGGACCAGTGCGCCTGCCCGCCCAGGGAGGCGGCCGGTTCCTGGTCCAGCAGCAGCACCCGCTTCCCGGCGTCGGCCAGCTCGGCGGTTGCGACCAGCCCGGCCAGCCCCGCACCCACCACGATCACGTCAGCGTCGTTGCCCACCCCGGGGACGCTAGCTGGCCGCGGGCGCCGGCCGGGCGGTCCGGACTGTGCGAGTCGCCCGGGCGGGTCGGGCGCACCGCCCCCCTGGGTCGGCGTGGTCAGCGGGGAGGGACCTCCGAGGGCCGGTCGGCCCAGCGCCGAGCGCCGGGCGACGACCCGAGCAGCGCGGCCAGCAGCGGACCGGCCAGCACGACGGCCAGCGCGCCGACCATCTCGCCCACCGGCACCAGCTCCCCTGCCGAGCTCACGACCACCAGCAGTGGGTAGCCGACCAGGGTGGCCACCGCGACCCCCACCAGCAGCCGGTGGCCCTGTCGCCGGGTCAGCCGCGCAGCACCGACCAGGTGCCCGACCGCGCGCGCGAGCAGCACCGGCCAGGACCACCGCTCGACCGGGTCGAGGTCCGGCGCGTAGCTGTAGGTGATCAGCGCCGTGAACAGCAGGGGGACCGCGCTCACCCCACCCGCCAGGCCGGCGAGGAGCGCGGTCATCGGGGGGTCGTCGTCCGTCTCGAGCACCCTCCGGACGCTGAGGGCGCCCGCCGGCGCACGGGGCGGTCAGCCGCGATCTGTGGACAGCCGGGCACCTCGCCGGGCGGCGATCCAGCGGCGGACGCCGGGGAGCCCGGCCAGCAGGGCGGTGCCGGCGGGCAGCAGCCACATCAGCACCACGAACCCGTCGGTGTCCGACCCGAGCCCGGCGGCGATGGTGCCCCAGACGACCAGGCCGAACAGGACCGCGGCGGGCAGGACGAGCGCCAGCCAGGAACGGCCGGTCATCAGCAGCAGCGCGCCGGCCAGCAGCCACGCCGCGAGCAGCACGGGCGTCGCGATCACCAGCCAGGTGCCGCCGTCGTACTGCCCGTTGGAGAAGGCCAGCGCGATGACGCTGAAGAAGGCGGTCAGCAGCGCGGTGAGCACCGCCCCCAGCGCGGCGACCAGGGCGGGCAGCGGCGGACGGCGGCTGCCTGTTCTCCGGCCGGGTGGCCGGGCGGGCGCTGGCGGCCGCGCTGTGACCACACCCGACTGGGACGCCGTCCCCTACACCGGCCCGCCGCCCCAGCAACCGGGTCATGGCCACCCGT
>NZ_JAAKGN010000231.1:0-5499 GCF_011039295.1 Modestobacter sp. KNN46-3
CGGTCCCCCCGGTGCCGGTGCCGAGCGTCCCGCTCCCGGAGGACGACGCGGTCGCGAACGGCGCCGACGACGGCTCGGCCGCGGTGCAGGCGGACACCCGGCTGTCCTGGTGCGGGCTGGAGGAGCAGGTCGCCGACGTCGGCCTCGCCGAACCGCAGCAGACCATCGCACGGGTGGCCGCCGACGAGGCGACCGCCCGGTTCGGCGCCGAGCCCGGCGCCCTCGGGGAGGCGGTGGACTGCAGCACGGTGGTCGGCCGCGCCGGCTCGCTGGCGGTGGCGGGGGAGACCGGCGAGTTCAGCGTCCGCGACCAGCTGCCGGCCGAGCCGGCCGAGGTCGCCGCGCTGCTGGCGGAGTGCCCGCTCACCGTCGTCTCGCTGGACCAGCTGACCGACGCCGGCGCCCCGGTCATCGAGGAGACCGACACCGGCACCCAGCCCTCCCGCCGGGAGGCGGCGCTGGCGGTCATCGACCAGACCGTCGGCCGGCTGCGCGACGCGGTGGCCGAGCTGCCCGGGGACACGCTCTTCCTGCTGCAGGGGGTCTCCGAGGTCAACGGCGGCCGGCCGCAGCTGCACGTGGGGCTGGCCAGCGGGCCGGGGGTGGCGCCGGGCTGGCTGACCAGCGCGAGCACCGGCCGGGCGCCCTTCGTCCAGCTGATCGACGTCGCGCCCACGATCCTGCAGGCGCTGGGCCTGGACCGGGTCCCCTCGATGAACGGGCAGCCGTTCCGGGTGGCCGGCGACCGGCCCGACCTGGCGACCGCGATCGCCGAGCTGGAGCAGATCAACACCCGCGCCGTCGTCCACTACCGCAGCACCGGCACCACCTTCTGGCTGCTGGTGCTGCTCAACGGCGCGCTGGTCGTGCTGGGCCTGCTCGGCCTGGGCGGCTGGGCCACCGGGTGGTTCCCCGGCCGGGCCCGGGGCCACGGGCGGGTGCGGACCTGGCTGCAGCAGCGCACCCCAGGACGGCGCCGGACGGCGGCCCTGCGGGTCGCCGCGCTCGCCGTCGCCGCCGTCCCGGTGTCGACCTACCTGGCCAACCTGGTGCCCTGGGAGCTCAGCTCGGCCCCGCGACCGGCACTGGCCGGCTCGGTGCTCGGCTGCACCCTCGCGGTCACCGCGGTCGCCGCGCTGGGACCGTGGCGGCGGACCCGGCTGGGGCCGGCCGTCGCCGTCCTGGTCATCACCCTGGGGACCCTGGTGGGCGACGTGCTCACCGGCTCCCACCTCGAGCTCGACGGCCTGCTGGGCTACGACGCCATCGTGGCCGGTCGGTTCACCGGGTACGGAAACCTGAGCTTCGGGCTGCTGGCGGTCAGCTCCCTGCTGCTCACCGCCGCGGCGGCTGCCGCGGTGGCCCGCCGGGCGGGGACACCCGGCCGCCGGCACTGGCTGCTGCCGGTGCTGGGAGCCGGGGTGGCCACCGTGGTCGTGATCGGCGCACCGTCGCTGGGCCGGGACTTCGGGGGAGTGCTGGCCGCCGTCCCCGGGTTCCTGGTGCTCGGGATGCTGCTGGGCCACATCCGGGTCACGGTGGTCCGGCTCGTGGCGGTCCTCGCCGTCGCCGTGCTGGCCGTCGGCACCGTCGCGGTGGTCGACTGGCTCGGCCCGGCCGACGAGCGCAGCCACCTGGGCCGCTTCGTCGGGCAGCTGCTGGACGGCGAGGCCTGGACCGTGGTGAGCCGGAAGGCCCAGGCCAACCTCAACATCCTGCTGGGCAGCCCGCTGGCCTGGATGCTGCTGGTCGCGCTGGTCGCCGCGGTGTGGCTGCTGCGCCCCGGCGGGCTGCTGCGCAACCGCCCGGGTCACCGCGCCGCGGGGCTGCCCGCCGACGACCTCCGGGTGCTGCGGGCCGGCCTGGTGGCGGTCGCGCTCAGCCTGACCCTGGGCGCCCTGGTCAACGACAGCGGCGTCGCCCTCCCGGCGACCGCCGCCACCGTCCTGGTGCCCCTGCTGGTGTGGCTGGTCGCCAGTGCACCGGGCGGCGACGGGGCCGCCCCGCCGCTCCCGCGCCGGGCGCCGGGAGCGGCGACGAGGGCCCCGGGAGCCCGTGTTAACGTGGGCGTCCGTGGGTCGACTGGCAGAACCTCGTGACCGCGGACCTCTTCTCCCCAACTCCCAGCCGACGAAGTTCGTCTTCGTCACCGGCGGCGTCGTGTCGTCACTGGGCAAGGGACTGACAGCAAGTTCTCTGGGGGCGTTGCTCTCCAGCCGTGGCCTGCGGGTCACGATGCAGAAGCTGGACCCGTACCTCAACGTGGACCCGGGGACGATGAACCCCTTCCAGCACGGCGAGGTGTTCGTCACCGAGGACGGCGCCGAGACCGACCTGGACATCGGGCACTACGAGCGGTTCCTGGACACCGACCTCACCGGCCGGGCCAACGTGACCACCGGCCAGGTGTACTCCGACGTGATCGCCAAGGAGCGGCGCGGGGAGTACCTGGGCGACACGGTGCAGGTGATCCCGCACATCACCAACGAGATCAAGTCCCGCATCATGGCCGTGGCCGAGGGCCCGGAGCGGGTCGACGTGGTCATCACCGAGGTCGGCGGCACGGTCGGCGACATCGAGTCGCTGCCCTTCCTGGAGGCCGCCCGGCAGGTGCGGCACGAGATCGGCCGGGACAACTGCTTCTTCCTGCACATCTCGCTGATCCCCTACATCGCCCCCTCCGGTGAGCTGAAGACCAAGCCCACCCAGCACTCGGTCGCCCAGCTGCGCAGCATCGGCATCCAGCCCGACGCGCTGGTCTGCCGGTCGGACCGGGAGATCTCCGAGGGCATCAAGCGCAAGATCGGCCTGATGTGCGACGTGGACGCCGAGGGGGTCACCTCCTGCCCGGACGCCCCGTCGATCTACGACATCCCCAAGGTGCTGCACCGCGAGGGGCTGGACGCCTACGTCGTCCGCCGGCTGGGCCTGCCCTTCCGGGACGTCGACTGGACCGTGTGGGGCGACCTGCTGGACCGGGTGCACGACCCGAAGCAGACCGTCACCGTGGCGCTGGTCGGGAAGTACATCGACCTGCCCGACGCCTACCTGTCGGTCACCGAGGCGCTGCGTGCCGGTGGGTTCGCGCACCGCTCGCGGGTGCAGATCCGCTGGGTGCCCTCCGACGACTGCGAGACCCCCGAGGGCGCGGCTGCGGCGCTGGCCGGCGTCGACGGCGTGTGCATCCCCGGCGGGTTCGGGGTGCGCGGCATCGAGGGCAAGCTCGGCGCGATCCAGCACACCCGGGTCAACGGCATCCCGACCCTGGGCCTGTGCCTGGGTCTGCAGTGCATGGTCATCGAGGTGGCCCGGGACCTGGCCGGCATCGAGGGCGCCAACTCCACCGAGTTCGACCCGGAGACGCCCGACCCGGTCATCTCCACCATGGCCACCCAGCTCGACGTGGTGGCCGGCCGGGGCGACATGGGCGGCACCATGCGGCTGGGCAGCTACCCGGCCGCGCTGCAGAAGGGCTCGGTCGTCGCGGCCGCCTACGGCGCGACCGAGATCACCGAGCGGCACCGGCACCGGTACGAGGTGGCCAACGCCTACCGCGACCGGCTGACCGAGGCCGGGCTGGTCTTCTCCGGCACCTCGCCCGACGGCACCCTGGTCGAGTTCGCCGAGCTGCCCATCGACGTCCACCCGTTCTTCGTCGGCACCCAGGCGCACCCGGAGCTGAAGAGCCGGCCCACCCGGCCGCACCCGCTGTTCGCCGCCTTCGTGCAGGCCGCCGCCGGGTACCAGGACGCCGCCCGGCTGCCGGTGCCCGAGGACGAGCAGGTGGGCATCTGATGCCCCACTCCTACGACGTGGTCGCCTCCGAGGAGCTCTACGCCGGCCGGATCATCTCGCTGCGCAAGGACACCGTGGTGATGCCCGGCGGCGACGAGAGCGGGCGCGAGGTCGTGCACCACCCCGGCGCGGTCGGCATCGTCGCCCTGGACGACCAGGACCGGGTGGTGATGCTGCGCCAGTACCGGCACCCGGTCGGGGAGCACCTGTGGGAGGTGCCGGCCGGTCTGCGCGACGTCGACGGGGAGCCGCCGGTGGAGACCGCCCGCCGGGAGCTGGCCGAGGAGGTGCAGCTGTCGGCCGAGCGCTGGTCGCTGCTCACCACCCAGCACCCGTCGCCCGGCTTCTGCGACGAGCTCGTGGTCCTGTACCTGGCCGAGGGGCTCAGCGACGTCGCCCGCCCCGACGGCTTCACCGTCGAGCACGAGGAGCTGGACATGACGGTGGAGCGGGTGCCGCTGGCCGAGGCCGTCCAGTGGGTGTTCGACGGGAAGATCCGCAACTCCCTCGCCGTCATCGGGGTGCTGGCCGCCGCGCAGGTGCGGGCCACCACGCCGCAGCTCCGCCCGCTCGACGCGGTGTGACGGGTGGGTCCGGTTTGCCCCCGGACCCACCCGCGGGCGATGGTGGCCCGGTGCTGACACATGACCAGGCCCTGTCCCTGCTCCAGGCTGCGCGGGAGGAGTCGACGACGCTCGGCGTCCCGATGTCCTTCGCCGTGATGGACCCCAGCGGCCACCTCGTCGCGCTCATCCGGATGGACGGCGCGCCGTGGATCTCCGCCGACGTCGCGCAGGGCAAGGCGTGGACGGCGGCCGCCTACGGCGCCCCCAGCGCCGCCCAGAAGGCGAAGATGGAGCCGATGCCGAACTTCGCCTCGGCGATCACCACGATGACCGGCGGCAAGTTCACCCCGCAGACCGGCGCCGTGCCGGTGTACTCCGACGGCACGCTGCTCGGCGCGCTGGGCGGCAGTGGCGGCACCGGCCAGCAGGACGAGGACGTCTGCGCCGCCGCGGTCGCGGCCTGCGGCTACTCCCTCAGCTGACCTCCACCGGCTGAGGGGCGGGCGGGCGACCGGAGACCGAGTCGCTCGAGCTGCAGCCCGGCCAGCGCGTGCAGCGCGGCCGGGTCGCCCGCCCGCCAGCCGGCCCCGGTGCCGGCCGGCAGGCGGGCCAGCCGCGGGAGCGGGGCGGTCGCCATCGCCCGGGCGGCCAGCAGCTCGAGGTCCGGGACCCCGCCCAGCAGCCGGTCGGTCGCCCGGGCCTCGTGCAGCCAGCCCAGCCGCCAGGGCAGCCAGCGCAGCAGCAGCCAGCCCACCGGCAGCAGCACCAGCACGACGGCGAGCACGGTGGCCAGGGTGTGCACGGCGTCCGAGGCGTCCTGCCCGGCGCCGGTCACCGAGCCCCCGGCCTCGCTGAGCGCGCCGAAGGGGGCCGCGAGCTCGTCGCCGACCAGGGGCATCTCGTCGGCGACGCCGGCCGCCGTCCCCATCGAGTCCGAGATCGACCGGCCGAGGTCTGCCACCGCCAGGCCCGGCTCGGCCAGCACCAGCACCGCACGGTGCACCGCCCGGGCGACCAGCACCCACAGCACCGCCCAGGCCACCAGCCCCAGGTCGGCGGCCAGCTGCCGGGTGCGGTGATCAGGACGGTCGGCGTACAGGCGCATCGGGCAGCTCCGGGGTGTTCGCGGCGCGGTGGG
>NZ_JAAKGN010000232.1:0-5493 GCF_011039295.1 Modestobacter sp. KNN46-3
TGACCAAGGTCGGCAACGAGCAGCTCTACACCCGGGCCGGCTCCTTCGACACCGACGGCGTCGGCAACCTGGTCACCCCCGACGGGGAGAAGCTGCAGGGCTGGATGGCCAACGCGCTCGGGGTGGTGGCGGGGGTGTCGACCTCGGGGACGGTGATCTCGGTGATCCGGCCCAGCGGGACGGCCTTGTCGCCGACCACGGCCCGGGGCTCGGTGCCCGCGGTGACGATGACGGAGGAGACGGCGCCGGTGACGGTCGTGCCGTCGTCGGCGGTGTAGGCCACGTGCTTGCCGACGAGCGCACCGGCGCTCAGCGAGCGCTGCAGGGTGAGCAGCTCGGCGTTCTGCTTGGCGATCTCCTCGAGCTTCTCCACCTGGGTGAAGGTCGCGGTCTGCGCCATGAACTCGCTGCTGCTGGTCGGGTTGCTCGGATCCTGGAACCGCATCTGGGCGACCAGCAGCTTGAGGAAGGTGTCCTTGCCCATCTGGTCCTTGCGGTCGACCGAGGGGCTGGCCGTGCTCATCGAGGTGCCGACGGTGCCGGTGATCGAGGGGGTGGTCATCGAACGGTCTCCAGATCAGACGCGGACGTCCACGCCGGCTGACGTGGACTGGTCGGCGGCTCGCGCGGCACTGCCGGGGCCGAGGTGGTCGGGGGTCTGCCCGCCGCGGCGGGAGCCGCCCTGCTGGTCCGGCTGACCGGACCGGCCCTGCTGGTCGGCCCGGGCGTCGAAGAGCTCCTGCGCGGTCCGCGTGCCGGAGCCGGCGTTGCCGCTGTCCGCACCGACCTCGACCCGGCCGGTGGTCAGGCCGGCGCCGTCGAGCTCGCGGCGCAGGTCGGGCAGGGCGTCCAGCAGTGCCTGCCGACCGGCCTCGTGGGCCCCGTGCAGGGTCACCTCCAGGACGCCGCGGGTGACGGTGACCTGGACGGACACCGGGCCCAGGTCGTCCGGGGTGAGCACCACCGTCATCGTCTGGCTGCCGTCCGGGGCGTTCTGCAGGACGGCGAGCTGGCGGCCGAGCTGGGCGGCGACGGGGGTCTCTGCGGGAGCCGGCACCGGTGCGCCGGTGACGGCGACCGGCGTGGTGGTGGCCGACGTCGGGCCGGGGACGGTGAACACGGCGTCGGTCTCGGCGGCCGACGGGGCGACCCCGGTGGTCGCCGCAGTCGCGGTGGGCTCGTCCCCGGTGGTCCCCGACCCGGTGTCGGCGGTGTCGGCGGCACCGCCGGCGGTGGGCAGCGGCACCGGCGCCCCGACGCCGTCGGTCGAGGTCGCCGGGCCGGCCCCGGGCGCGGACCCGGCGGTCGGACCAGCCGCGGCCGGGGTGACGAGCGGGTCGACGACGACGGTGAGCCCGGCGACCTCGACCAGCGCCGCGGCGGCAGCTGCGGCCGGCCCGGCCGTGGCAGTGGCAGCGGGGACGGGCGAGGTGGACACGTCGGGCGCGGTGGCCGGCGGCACGACCGCGGACACGGGGACGCCCGGGAGGGGGACCGAGCCGTCGACGGCCTGCCCGGTGCCGGTCACGACGCCGATCAGGCCGGCCGCGGCGGACGCCGTCCCGAGGCCGGCGGTCGGCTCGGCGGTCAGGGGGGCGGCGGCGGCCAGCAGCGCCCACAGCCCGGGCTGCAGCGGCACCGGCACCGGCGGAGCGGCGGCGACGGTGTCGGTGCCGGCGTCGGTGGCCTCCGCCGCAGCGTCGTCCGCCGGTGCGTCGACGTCGGCGGCCGGCGCCTGGGCCGGCCGGTCGGGGCGGTCGACGGCCGGGCGGTCGCGCCGGTCGACGGCCGGGCGGTCGGGCGACCGGACGGCGGACCGGTCCGAGGCGCGCTCGGCCGCGCGGTCGTCGGCCCGCTCGGACGACCGGGACGGTGCGCGCTCGCTGCCGAGCGCGTCGTCGAGGGCGCTGGCGAAGGCCGGTGCCCGGTCGCTGCCGGAGGACCGGCCGACGGAGCCGGGGGTGGCCGCACCGGAGCGGGCCGGGGCCGAGATCACCGGCAGGGTGGTCGTGCTGGTCATGCGTAGGCCTCCGCGGCTCTGGTGACCTTCTGGACGTAGGACTGCGTCTCGGCGTAGGGCGGGATGCCGCCGTGGCGCTGCACCGTGCCCGGGCCGGCGTTGTAGGCGGCGAGCGCCAGTTCGGTGGAGCCGAACTGCTTGGTCAGCTGGCTCAGGTAGCGGGCGGCGCCGTCGATCGAGGACGCCGGGTCGGTGGCGTCCACGCCGAGCCCCTTGGCGGTGGCGGGCATGAACTGCATCAGCCCGGTGGCGCCCGCGGACGACACGGCCGAGCTGTTGAAGCCGGACTCGGTCTTGGCGACCGCGGCCAGCAGGGCGGGGGAGACCCCGTGCCGGGCGCCGGCCTGGGTGAACAGGTCGGCGTACGGCACCCCGGCGAGGCCGCCGCCGGCAGCTGCGGTGACCGGCGAGGTGGTCGTGCTCTCCGGCAGCACCCGACGGATGAGGGTCGGGTTGCCGACGTCCTGCACCTTGACCACGTCGCCCGCCTGCGGGGCGGCGATCATCTTGCCGCCGCCGATGTAGAGCCCGACGTGGTCGATGCCCGGCCGGGAGGACGTGTTGTCGAAGAACACCAGGTCGCCGGGTTGGGCCTCGGCCAGGGAGGCGACCGGCCGGCCGGCGGTGGCCTGCTGGGACGACGTGCGCGGGATGCTGATGCCGAGGTCGGCGTAGACCCGCTGGGTGAAGCCCGAGCAGTCCAGCCCGGTCGCCGGGTCGGTGCCGCCCCACTTGTAGGGGACGCCGAGGTACTTGGTGGCCGCACCGACGACCTCGGCGCCGGTGCCGGTCGCTGCGGTGGTCGCCGCGGTGGCGCTCGTGGGGCTGCTGCCGGTGAGGCCGGCGGCGGAGGCCGCGCTGGTCCAGGCGGCGTTCTGGGTCACCGGGGGTGCGAAGCGTGCCTGGATCTGCCCGATCCGGCTGTGCACCGCGGTCAGTCCGTCCACGTCGTCTCCTCCCTGCTCGTCCGGGTGGTGCTGTGCTGGCGGGTGACCAGGTCGTCGACCACCCGTTCCTCGGCCGCGTCGGCGGCCGCCTGCAGGGCCGCCACGTGCCGCTCGCGCAGCCGTTCGAGCCCCTTGGTGCGCTGTGCGGCGGCGGTCCACCGGGCGCGGACCAGTTCCGCCTGCTCGGCGCGTGCGACGGCCACTGACCGTGCAGCAGACACATCGGCAGCCGCGGCGGCCGATGCGACCATCGCGGCGATGAAGGCCGCGCCGGTGGGGTGCCCGGGCAGCGCGCGCCGGGTCAGTGCGGCGGCGTCGCGCTCGACGCGCTCGGCCGCCTCGGTCGCCTCGCGGGCGGCCTGGGCCGAGGCGAGCGCGGCGGCCCGCTCCTCGGTCCGGCGCAGCTTCAGCACCGGTTCCAGCCGGAAGGCCGGCTGCTTCACCGCGGGTCGCTCACGCCGTGGTGGCGATCGCGTGCAGTCGGGCGAACGCCTCGGGGGTCGAGGTCGGGTCGTCCACGGCCTGCCGCAGGAAGGCGTCGATCTGCGGCACCAGCCGGCGGGCCCGGTCGACGAGCGGGTCGGAGCCGCTCTGGTAGGCGCCGATCTCGATCAGCTCCCGCACGTCGCGCAGGGCCGCCATCATCCGGCGGACCTCCCGGGCGTCGGTCATCTGCGGCGACGGGACGATCGTGGTGGCGACCCGGGAGATCGACTCCAGCACGTCGATGGCCGGGAAGTGCCCGGCGGTGGCGAGCTTGCGGGTGAGCACGACGTGCCCGTCGAGGATCGACCGGGCGGTGTCGGCGATCGGCTCGTTGTGGTCGTCGCCCTCCACCAGCACGGTGTAGAGGCCGGTGATCGAGCCGGTGGTGGACGTGCCCGCCTTCTCCAGCAGCTTCGGCATCATCGCGAAGACGCTCGGCGGGTACCCGCGGGTGGCCGGTGGCTCGCCGGCGGAGAGCCCGACCTCGCGCTGGGCCATCGCGGTGCGGGTGATCGAGTCCATCATCAGCAGCACGTCGCGGCCCTGGTCGCGGAAGCCCTCGGCGATCCGGGTGGCGACGAACGCCGCCTTCAACCGCACCAGCGGTGGCTCGTCGGAGGTGGCGACGACGACGACGGTGCTCGCCATCCCCTCCGGGCCGAGGTCCTCCTCGAGGAACTCGCGGACCTCGCGGCCACGCTCACCGATCAGCCCGATCACGCGCACGTCGGCGTCGGTGCCCCGGGTGATCTGGCTCATCAGCGTCGACTTGCCGACGCCGGACCCGGCGAAGATGCCCAGCCGCTGGCCGCGGCCGACCGGGACGAGGGTGTCCAGGGCCCGGACGCCGGTGGCGAGCTGCCGGCTGACCCGCGCCCGGGTCAGCGCGTTGGGCGTCTGGCTGGTGAGGTCGACGTACCGGATCGCGTTGCCCAGCGGCGGGCCGCCGTCCATCGGCCGGCCGAGCCCGTCGAGCACCCGGCCGAGCAGCGCCTCGCCCACCGGCACCTGCAGGGGCATGCCGGTGGCCCGCACCCGGGCGCCGGAGCGGACACCGGAGAGGTCGCCCAGCGGCATGCAGGTGAGCCGGTCCCGCTGCACGGCGACCACCTCGGCCAGCAGCGGCTGGGGGCCGGTGCGGACCTCGACCAGGTCGCCGACGGCCGCCGAGACGCCCTCGACCGAGAGGGTGAGGCCCATCGCCCCGGTGACGATGCCGGTGAGCTGGGGACGAGCCGCAGCCCGAGCCCTGTCGATCAAGTCGTTCCTGTCCAGCGCGTCGACGGTGGTCCTCACGAGCGGAGCACCTCGCGGACGCGGTCGAGCGCCGCGCTCAGCTGGGCGTCGACCCGCTGGGCGCCGGCCTCGGCCACGGCGCCGGCCCGCTCGACGGCGTCGTCACCGCGGACGGTGACCGACGCCGGCAGCTGGGCCAACGCCTCGGCCGGGACCTCGGCGAGGTCGTCGGGGTGCAGCCGGACGACGACCGGCACGTCGTCGGGGCACAGGGTCATGGCCCGGCGCAACGCGTCCAGGCCGGGCTCCGCGGCCACGGCCAGTTCGCGGCCGAACAGGTCGCCGACCAGGATGACGACGGCGTCCAGGATGTTGTCCCGCAGCTCGTCGACCACCGGGGCGGCGGTGCCGTCCAGCCGCTCGGCGGCGGCGCCCATGGCCGCGGTGGCCGAGGCCAGTCGGCGCTCCCAGCGGGCCTGCACCTCGGCGAGCCGCTCCTCGGCGGCCTGCTCGGCCGCGCGGACGACCTGCTCGGCGGCGACCAGGCCCTCGGCGTGGCCGGCGGCCCAGCCCTCCCGGCGGGCCTCCGCCCGCAGTCGGGCCAGCTGCTCGGCGTAGACCTCGCCCAGCCGGAGCCCGACCCGGGCGGTGGCGGCCTGGTCGCTGTGCGCCGCCGTCGGGCTGGGCGAGGAGAAGGCCGACGGCATCCTCTCCCGGCTTAACGTCGTCTACACCGAACTGCCCTTCGCCTCGCTGCGCAACAGCGACGTCCGGCAGCTGGTCACCTTCCTCAAGGACGAGCAC
>NZ_JAAKGN010000233.1:0-5448 GCF_011039295.1 Modestobacter sp. KNN46-3
AGCGTCCGTCGCGGGCCGTTGTGGGAGCAGGACGGGTCGCTCGCCGCCTCGATGCCGGTGACCTTCCCCGGGCGCGACGGCAGCGTCAGCGCAGAGCAGCACGAGATCACCCTGGTCCGGGGGGACGGTCGGGGTCTCCGACGGGGTCGCCGGCTCCTCCTCGGTCGCCGGCGCGGGCTCGGAGGACGACGGTGCCGACGGTGAGGTGTCGGCTGTCGCCGACGGCGCATCGCCGTCGTCCTCCCGGGCGTTGAGCCAGACCGCGCCGAGCGTGCCGGACAGGGCGAGGAGCACCACCGCGACGGCGGCGACCACGCGGGACCGGCGACGACCGCGGCGCGGCGCGGGGGCAGACGAGGCAGGCCGGTCGGCTGCAGGTGCCGCGCCGGCCACCGGTGTGGCGCTGCCGGCCCCCGGGCCGGCGGTGGCCTCGGGCTGATCGCCCGTCTCCGCGGGCGGCGCCGCGTCGGCCGGGAGCGCCGACCGGGCGGCGGGCGCCCCTGCGGCGGACGCGGCGGTCGGGGAGTCGGGGTCGGCGGACCCTGTCTTGAGGGAGTCGGGGCCGGGGGACCCGGTGGTGACGGAGTCAGGGTCGGGGGAGTCGGTGGTGGGGGTCTGAACGGCGGCGGGTTCGCCCGTCGGGCCGGTCGGCTCCGCGGCGGACACCGGTCGCAGGTCGGCGAGCGTCGGCAGCAGCGGCGTGCGCGCGGTGAGCACCTCGGTGATGTCGCCGTCCCGGCCGGCGGCCAGCTTGGCCAGCTGGTCGCGCACCTGCGACATCGTGGGCCGCTTCGCCGGGTCGTTGTCCAGCATCCGCCGGAGCGGCCGGGTGAGCGCCCCGGCGTTCCGCGGGCGGTTCACGTTCCCGCCGGCGACCCGGTGGAGCATCTCCAGCGGGTTCTCCGTCATCCCGAACGGCGGGGTCCCCTCCAGGCAGGCGTGCAGCGTCGCACCCAGGGAGAAGACGTCGCTGGCCTCCCGGGGCTCCTGTCCGCGGGCGACCTCGGGGGCCAGGTAGGCCGGCGTCCCCTTGACCACGCCGGTCTGGGTCAGCGAGACGTCCCCACGGGCCCGGGAGATGCCGAAGTCGGTGATCTTCACCAGGCCGGCGCTGCGCGGCCCCTCGCCGATCAGGATGTTGCCCGGCTTCACGTCCCGGTGGACCACGCCGGCGGCGTGCGTGGCCACCAGCGCATCAGCGACCTGGGCGCCGATCTGGGCCACCTGCTGCACCGGCAACGTGCCCCGCTGGGCCAGCACGCTCGCCAGGCTCTGGGAGGGCAGGTACTCCATGACCAGCCACGGCGTCCCGCCGTCGTCGACCATGTCGTAGACGGCGACGGCGTGCGGATGGGTCAGCCGGGCGGCGATCCGCCCCTCGCGCATCGCCGCCTCGCGGTGCCCGGCGGTCGCCTCCGGGTCGCTGCCGAGCGGGATGAGCACCTGCTTGACCGCGACGTCCCGGCCCAGCAGCTCGTCACGAGCCAGCCAGACCGCACCCATCGCCCCGCCACCGAGCCGGGAGCGCAGCAGGTAGCGCCCGGCCACCCGGGCGCCCGGCGCCGTCACCCCAGCCCTGCTCGTACCCGGCCTACCCGCGTCAGGCGGAGACCGGGGCCCCGTACCGGCGCGCGTACTCGGTCTGGGCACCCTCGGGCAGCGCGTCGTAGAGGTCGGCCAGCTGGTCGACCGAGCTCTGCGGCAGCTCGTCGAACAGCTGTCGCCAGCTCGGTGGCTCGTCGTGGCTGCGGGTCAGCAGCAGCTCCCACGCCCGGGTCTGCCGCTCGCGCTGCGCCCGCCCGGCGACCAGGCCGGAGAGGTACTGGTCCTTGGCGGCGTCCTTCTCGGCGCGGGTGGCGTCGGGCGGGAGGTTGCTGGGGTCGGTCTCCTCCAGTGCGGTGACGATCGCCGCGACCACGTGGGGGCGTACCTGTTCAGCGCTGCTCATGTCGGTCCTCCCGGTGTCCGGTCCGTGCGGCGGTCGCCGTCCCGTAGATCACTCAACCACTCTCCGGCCCCGCTGGCCGCTCGGGTGGAGGGGAGCGGCTGACCGCCGCGGACCCGACCGGTACAGTGGCCCGCGCACTGGAGGATTCGCCTAGTGGCCTATGGCGCTCGCTTGGAAAGCGGGTTGGGTGCAAGCCCTCGGGAGTTCGAATCTCCCATCCTCCGCAGGTAGAGCGCCGTCACGGCGCCGAGCATGAGCGCACCCCCGACCAGTGCGGTCGGGGCGAGCCGCTCCCCGAGCACCGCGGCCGCCAGCGCGGTCGCGGTCAGCGGCTCCAGCAGGGTCACGATCGAGGCGACCGCGGCCGGCACGGCCCGCACCCCGGTGAAGAACAGCCCGTACGCCAGCGCGGTCGGCACCAGCCCGAGGTACACCAGCAGCGCCAGCCCCAGCGGGTCGGCGGTGAGGTCGAGCCCGGCGGCCAGCGCCACCGGCGTCAGCAGCACGGCGCCCACCGTGAAGCCCACCGTCGTCGTCGGCACCCCGGCCGGGGCGCCGGCCGACAGCAGCACGACGGCGGCGTAGGCGACCGCGCAGCCGACTGCGGCCAGCGCGCCCAGCACGACCGCGTCCCCGCCGTCGCCGCCCGCGGAGACCCCCACGAGCAGCACCAGCCCCGCCAGCGCGACGACCAGGGCGGCCCCCGTCGCCCGGTCGGGGCGGCCCTGCCCCAGCGCGGCGGCGCCCACGGCGACCAGCAGCGGCGCCAGGCCCAGCGCGACCAGCGTCGCGATGCTCACCCCCGCCGTGGCCACGGCGGCGAAGTAGGCGGCCTGGTAGGCCGCCAGCCCCGCGCCGACGCCGGCCAGCCGCCAGCGCAGCGACCGGGACCACGCGACGGGCTGGACGGCGGACCGCGGCGCGCGGCGCCGACCGAGCAGGTGGACGGCGAGCAGCGCGGCGGCGCCGATGGCCATCCGGTGCCAGGCGACGTCCAGCGGGTCGAGGTCGGTGCGGTCGGCGACCAGGTCACCGCTGATGCCCGCGGTCCCCCAGCAGAGGGCAGCGAGGACGACGAGCACGAAGCCCCGGGCGGACGGGGAGGCCGGGCCGGGCTGAGGGGTGTGCCCGGTCATGCGGCGGGAGCGTACGGGGGTGCCGGCGGGCGGGTGCGGCGTCCGGCGCCGCCGCGTCCTCTACAGTGGACGTCGACCCCTCGTGCGGCGTCACCCTGTGAACCTCCCCAGGGCCGGAAGGCAGCAAGGATAAGCGGGCTCTGGCGGGTGTGCGGGGGGTCCTTTCTCTTCTCCCGACGGTTCCCAGGCTCCTCCCAGGTCCGTGCGCTGCAATGCACTCACCTTCGAGCGGGGGAGTGGCCATGCCCAGTCGTCGCACCTGGTGGATCACCGGCGGGGCCGTGGCGGTCGTCGCCACAGCGGCCATCGGCGGGCCGTTGATCGTCGCCGCTGTCGCAGAGGACGCACCCCCAGCGGAGACGGTCCAGGCGCAGCCCGAGGAGGTCGAGCTCGCGGCCGACACCGACGGCACCTGGACCATCGCGCCGAGCTCCACCGCGGGCTACCGCGTGGACGAGGTGCTCAACGGCGCCGACGTCACCGTGGCCGGCGTGACCGACCAGGTCACCGGCACCGTCGTCGTCTCCGACGGGGACCTCGCCGACGCCGACGTGACCGTGGACGTCGCCTCGATCACCACCGACAGCGGCCGCCGTGACTCCTACTTCCGGGACAACGTGATGGACGTCGACGCGAACCCCACCGCGACCTTCTCCGTCATCGAGGTGGCCGACCTCCCGGAGGTCACCGGCACCCCGGTCACCGTGCCGGTCACCGGCGAGCTGACCCTGGCCGGCGTGACCCAGCAGGTGCAGACCGAGATCTCCGTGGTCCGCACCGCCGAGGGCATCGACGTCTCCGGCTCCGTGCCGGTGACCTTCGACGACTACGGGATCGACCCACCGAACCTGGGCTTCGTCCGGGTCGAGGACCAGGGCGCGGTCGAGTTCCTCCTGCACTTGGCCCGGTGACGTCGCGTCGGCCTCGTCCAGCGGCTCACCGCGAGCTCGCGAGTGGTGAGGGGGACGAGGTCCGTTGAGTAACCTCGCCTCGTGGCTCTGGCGCTCTACCGCAAGTACCGTCCGGCGACCTTCGCCGAGGTGGTCGGGCAGGAGCACGTCACCGCACCCCTGATGAACGCCGTGGACGGCGGGCGGATCAACCACGCCTACCTGTTCAGCGGGCCGCGGGGCTGTGGGAAGACGTCGTCGGCGCGGATCCTGGCGCGCTCGCTCAACTGCGAGCAGGGGCCCACCTCGACCCCCTGCGGCGTGTGCGGCTCGTGCATCGCGCTTGCCCCCGACGGCCCCGGCTCGATCGACGTCATGGAGATCGACGCGGCCAGCCACGGTGGTGTCGACGACGCCCGCGACCTGCGCGAGAAGGCGTTCTTCGCCCCGGTGCACAGCCGCTACAAGGTCTACATCGTCGACGAGGCGCACATGGTGAGCTCGCAGGGCTTCAACGCCCTGCTCAAGGTGGTCGAGGAGCCGCCGGAGTTCCTGGTCTTCGTCTTCGCCACCACCGAGCCGGAGAAGGTCCTCCCGACCATCCGCTCGCGCACCCACCACTACCCGTTCCGGCTGGTGCCGCCCAGCACGCTCCGCGGCCTGCTGGAGAAGACGTGCGCGGCCGAGGGCGTCACCGTGGAGCCGACGGTGTTCCCGCTGGTGGTCCGGGCCGGCGGCGGCTCGGTGCGCGACTCGCTGTCGATCCTCGACCAGCTGCTGGCCGGCGCCGGCCCCGAGGGGGTCACCTACCGGTCGGCCGTCGGCCTGCTCGGTGTCACCGACGAGGCGCTGCTCGACGAGGCCGTCGACGCGCTGGCCGCCTCCGACGCGCCGGGCGTCTTCCAGGCCGTCGACCGGGTGGTGGAGGCCGGGCACGACCCCCGCCGGTTCGCCACCGACCTGCTGGACCGGCTGCGTGACCTCATCGTGCTGGACGCCGTGCCCGAGGCCGGCGGCAACGGCCTGCTCGACAGCCCGCCCGACCGGCTCGACGTGATGAGCCGGCAGGCCCAGGCGCTGGGTGCCGCCACGTTGTCCCGGCTGGCCGACACCGTGCACGAGGGCCTCACCGAGATGCGCGGGACGACGGCTCCCCGGCTGCTGCTGGAGCTGGTCTGCGCCCGGATGCTGCTGCCCGGGGTCGACGGCTCGGCCACGGCCACCCTGCAGCGCCTGGAGCGGCTGGAGCGGCGGATGTCGATCGCCGGCGAGCACGCCGGCCGCCCCGAGGCGGCGGCCGTGCCGGCGCCGGTGCGCGAGCCCGCCCGGCCGGCTCCGGCGCAGGCCCCGCCGGCCTCGGGCACGGCGTCCAGCACGATGAGGTCACGCAGCCGGTCCAGCAGGTCGGTGGCGAACCGGCGGGGGTCGTGCCCGGCCTCCACCACCCGGTCGACGGCCTGGAAGACGCCCGGCG
>NZ_JAAKGN010000234.1:0-5417 GCF_011039295.1 Modestobacter sp. KNN46-3
CGTCACCGACACCGACGGCACCACTCAGGAGGTGACCACGCAGCCGACTATCCCGGCGCTCAGCGCCTGACCCGACATGAAGATCACGCGGTAGTCGTCACACACCACGCCGGCGGACTTGACCCCGCCTGGTCACCGAGTCGGTCAACGGTGGGGCATGGGTCTACGACCCGCTGGGCCGGATCACCGGCGCCCCGGTGCGGGGCAGCCCGGGCGCGCGGGTGGCCAACACCTTCTACGCCAACGACCTGGTCGCCTCGCAGACGATCGAGGGGGTGGCCCGGCAGACCTGGTCGCTGGACCCGCTGCAGCGCTTCTCCTCCTACACGTCCGAGTCCTGGGCCGCGGGTGCGGACGGGGTGCCGGCCTGGCAGCAGGCGGTCACCAAGGTCAACCACTACGACTCGGACTCGGACTCCCCGGCGTGGATCGCCGAGGACGCCTCGCTGCCCGATGAGATCACCCGATTCGTCGACGGGCTGGACGGCAACCTGGCGGTGCAGACCGGCAAGTCCGGTGCCCGGGTGCTGCAGCTGATCGACCTGCACGGCGACGTGATGACCACCGTCCCGATCCGGGACGGCGAGGGCGCCGCGGACTGGACCGGGCTGCGGCACCAGGCGGCGGACGAGTTCGGCAACGCCACCGACCTGACCACCGGTGCGGCGGTGGTCACGAACGGGGCGGCGCCGGGTAAGGACGGCCGCTACGGCTGGTTGGGTGGCAAGCAGCGATCGGCTGACGCGCTGGCCGGTGTGCTGCTCATGGGGGTGCGGCTCTACGACCCGGGGACGGGTCGGTTCTGGTCGGTCGACCCCATCCCCGGTGGCAATGCCACCGCTTACGACTACTGCACCGCTGACCCGGTCAACTGCACAGACCTGGATGGACGCTGGTCCTGGAAGGGGGTGCTGAAAAAGGTCGCCATCGTCGCCGAAGTTGCGTCCATGATCCCGGGGCCGGTCGGCTCGATAGCGGCCGGCATCTCCGCTGGCGCATACGCTGCGGCCGGCAACAGGAAGATGGCGATCGCTATGGGGATCGCGGTCGGTGCCGCCTTCGTGGGAGGTGGGGCCGCAATCGCGGTGTTGAAGTACGGTAAGCGAGCCACCGAGACCGCCGGACGCATTAACAAGTCAGCCAAGCGAGCTTATGCCAAAAAGCTGTCAGTCAGCTTGAACTCTGGTAGAGCGAGCGTTTTCAAGACGGTGGCGTCAGGACGCTGGCGGTACGACTTAGTTGGACGTGGGCATCGAGGAGTGGCCACGCCGCACAAGACGTTCGCAACAAGAAATAGTCGAGACCCCAGCGGATTTGATTCCGGTCGTGCGAGTCGTATTGCCAAGCCGATGACATGGCGGGACCTAGTCGGCGCCAGGAAGCAACTGAAGAAGCATGGACCAACTCCCAAGAGGAAGCGATGATAATGAGTCAAAGTCCTACCTTCGTTGGGATGCACCCCTGGCCGGAGAGTCAGGAAATTGTTGGCATCGTGACAGGCCCCAGCGCCGTGCACGTCGATCTGGACGACGAATACTCCGTGCAGGGGTTCTGTCGTGACTACGTGGACAGGGCCCTAGTGATCCGTTTCGCATCTCGAGGGGGTTCGACCGTCGCAAAGGAGGCCGCTTTAACCTTCGACTCGGTTGAGAACTTCACAGTCGAGCATGTCAATGAGCCAGCCGAGGAAGCGGACTCGTTCTACGGAGCCGCGTGGCAATCGGTCGGTGACAGGGCGAGCTTTCGAGTCGCTATCGGGCTCGCCATTCTCTGGTTCAACGCATCAGGTGCGTCGTGGTCGACCAGGGAGTAGCAGTAGATCTGAAAATGTCTCACCATCCTCAGGACGGCAGAATCGGCCGGCGCGTCAGTCCAAAGGATCGTTTCTGTTGTCTGACGTATTGCCGCTGTCGGCGAGCTGTCCGCCTTGGCGGCGCTCAATGCTGTGTCGATTGAGGTACAGATGGCGCGGCTGTTCAAAGCCCACGTCTACGGCTTGGGCTACTGGGTAGGTCGGGTGGGCCGGTGCCGCGTTGGGGGCGTTGGCCGCCAAGCGCGGGAAACTGGACAGTGGCTCGACTGGACCGCTAGCCCTGAAGCGGCCCCGTACCTACCCGGCGGCTGCTGGCGGTCGTGTGGAGATCGGCGGATTCACCTCTTGTTGTTTCTTCGGTATCGACGGACCGGAGCTCTGGTCGCCGCCAAAGAGCGGCGAACCCTTGGGGTCACTGGAGCATGCTCGACACGGCAGGCAAGCTGCGATGAGAAGTTGACTCGATCGAACTGGTGCCTCGACTTCCTGCGCTCGACCTAGGGGCGCGTTCTCGGCTGAGCGCTCGAACCCCTGCGCCTGATCAGCGAGCCGGAGGCCGGCGGGGGAGTGCGGTCGTATGCTGGCACTCGGTCCGCGCGAGTGCCAGGCACCTGCCCTGGGCAGCCACCGCCGACCACGTCGATCCGGTACGGGAGGTGTCAGCCGTGGCGCACGACGACCGGCGCCTGCGGGTGCTGCGGGCGATCGTCCAGGACTACGTCTCCACCAACGACCCGGTGGGGAGCAAGGCCCTGGCCGCCCGCTACGACCTCGGGGTGAGCCCAGCCACGATCCGCAACGACATGGCGGTGCTGGAGGAGGAGGGCTACATCACCCAGCCGCACACCAGTGCCGGCCGGGTGCCCACCGACAAGGGCTACCGCTTCTTCGTCGACCGGCTCAGCGCGATCAAGCCGCTGTCGGCCGCCGAGCGCAAGGCGATCGAGAAGTTCCTCGACGGCGCCGTCGACCTGCACGACGTGCTGGGCCGCAGCGTCCGGCTGCTGGCCCAGCTGACCCGCCAGGTCGCCGTCGTCCAGTACCCGACGCTGGCGCGCAGCGCCGTCCGGCACCTGGAGCTGGTGCCGCTGTCGACGTCCCGGCTGCTGATGGTGCTGATCACCGACACCGGCCGGGTCGAGCAGCGCGTGGTGGAGGTGCCGGTCGACACCGAGGCCGACACGGTCGCCGAGCTGCGCACCCTGCTCAACGCCGCCTTCACCGGCGCGAAGCTGGGCGAGGCCAGCGACAAGGTCGGCGACCTGGTCGACGCCTCCGCGCCGCACCTGCGCCCGCTGGTCGCCGCGGTGAGCGCGACGCTGCTGGAGACGCTGGTCGAGCCCTCGGAGGACCGGCTGGTCATCGGCGGGACGGCGAACCTCGCGCAGGGCAGCGCGCTGGACTTCCCCGGCACCTTCCGCCCGCTGCTGGAGGCGCTGGAAGAACAGGTGGTCGTCCTGCGGTTGATGGCCGAGGTGGGGCCCAGCACGGTGACGGTGAGCATCGGTGAGGAGAACGAGCACGAGGCGCTGACCGCCGCGTCGTTCGTCTCCGTGGGCTACGGGTCCGGCGACCAGGCGCTCGGTGGCCTCGGTGTCGTCGGCCCCACCCGGATGGACTACGCAGGGAACATCGCCGCGGTACGAGCCGTGGCCCGCTACGTCGGCCACCTGTTGGCCGAGAGCTGAGGACTGAGAACGCTTCATGGCAACCGACTACTACGGCGTGCTGGGCCTTGCCCAGGGAGCCAGCGACACCGAGATCAAGCGCGCCTACCGCAAGATGGCCCGCGACCTGCACCCCGACGTCAACCCGGAACCGGGCGCGAAGGAGAAGTTCGGGGAGGTCAGCCGGGCCTACGAGGCGCTGACCGACCCGGAGAAGCGGCGGATCATCGACCTGGGTGGTGACCCCTACGACACCAACGGCGGCCGGGGCGGCAGCCCCTTCGGCAACGCCGCGGGCTTCGGCGGGCTCGGCGACATCATGGACGCCTTCTTCGGCGGGGGCGCCGGCCGCGGGCCGCGTGGCCGCACCCGCGAGGGCGAGGACGCGCTGATCCGAGTCGACCTGGACCTCGACGAGACCGTCTTCGGCACCACGACGGAGGTCACCGTCGACACCGCGATCCTCTGCGACGCCTGCACCGGTGCCGGCACCGCCCCCGGCACGCACCCGGAGACCTGCTCCACCTGCAACGGCCGCGGCGAGGTGCAGAGCGTGCAGCGCTCCTTCCTCGGCCAGGTCATCGCCAGCCGCCCGTGCCCCACCTGCCAGGCCACCGGCCAGGTCATCCCCAACCCGTGCCCCAAGTGCGCCGGTGACGGGCGGGTGCGCTCCCGCCGCACCATCCCGGTCAAGGTCCCGGCCGGCGTCGAGGACGGCATGCGCATCCGGCTGGCCGGTTACGGCGAGGTCGGCCCCGGCGGCGGCCCCGCCGGTGACCTGTACGTCGAGGTGCGTGAGCGCCCGCACGACGTGTTCACCCGCGACGGCGAGGACCTGCACTGCCGGGTCACCCTGCCGATGACCGCGGCGGCGCTGGGCACCACGCTCAAGCTCGAGACCCTCGACGGCAACGAGGACCTCACCATCAAGGCCGGCACCCAGTCCGGCACCGTGCTCACGCTGCGGGCACACGGCGCCCCGCGGCTGCGCGGCACCGGCCGGGGCAACCTGCTCGTGCACCTCGACGTGCAGACGCCGACCCGGATCGACGGCCGGCAGCAGGAACTGCTGCGCGAGCTCGCCGGGCTGCGCGGTGAGGACCTCACCGACGGCAACAGCGCGAACCACGGTGGCCTGTTCACCCGGGTGCGCGACGCCTTCAACGGCCGATGAGCCAGGCCCCGGACGCACTCGCAGCCGACGGCGCCCCGCTCTTCCTGCTCGACGAGTTGCCGGACGGCGACGTCCTCACCGTGGACGGCGCCGAGGGCCGGCACGCCGTCGACGTGCTGCGACTCGGCGCCGGGGAGCGGGTGCGGGTGAGCGACGGGCAGGGGCTGCTGGTCGAGGGCTCCGTGCTCGCGGCCGCGGGGTCGGCGTTGCAGGTCCAGGTGCTCACCCGGCACGACGTCCCCGCGCCGCAGCCGGAGTTCGTGCTGGTGCAGGCGCTGCCCAAGGGCGACCGGGGTCCGCTCGCCGTCGACCTGGCCACCGAGCTGGGCGTCGACCGGATCGTGCCGTGGACCGCGGCCCGCTGCGTCACCCGGTGGCGGGACGACCGGATCGACAAGGGCCTGGCCAAGTGGCGCTCGGCCGCCCGGGCCGCGACCAAGCAGGCACGCCGGCCGCGGGTGCCCGAGGTGACCGAGCCGATGAGCACCCGCCAGGTCTGCGGCATGCTCGCCGACGTCGACCTGGCCCTGGTGCTGCACGAGCAGGCCCGCCAGCCGTTCGCGCAGCTCGAGGTGCCGGCGACCGGGTCGATCGCCGTCATCGTCGGCCCCGAGGGCGGGCTGACCGACGGCGAGGTGGTCGCCTTCCGGGCGGCCGGCGCGCAGTCGGTGCGCCTGGGCGCCGAGGTGCTGCGGACGTCGACCGCCGGCGCCGCCGTGCTCGCCGCCCTGTCCGCCCGCACCCGCTGGCGGTAGCGGGCGTG
>NZ_JAAKGN010000235.1:0-5402 GCF_011039295.1 Modestobacter sp. KNN46-3
GACTGCGGCACCGCGCTCACCCTGCGCCTTCCGGCACCCAGACCTGGGGCGCCTGCTCGGTGAAGAACCGGTTGGTGACCGCCTCGCTGGCGGCTGAGCAGGTGCGCTGCAGCTCGTCCAGCCGGGCCGGCAGCCGCGCCAGGATCTCGTCGGTCTGCATGAACTCCAGCATCGTCCGGGCCCGGCCGACGATCCGGTGCGCCTCACCGGCGACGCCGATCCGGTGACCCTCGCGCACGTTGGCCCGCTCCAGCTCCGCCAGGCACCCCTCCGCCCGCTCCAGCGAGGCGAACACCGAGCGCGGGAAGAGCCGGTCCAGCAGCAGGAACTCCGCGGCCCGGCTGGAGTTGACCGCGCCGCGGTAGGTGCGCAGGTAGGGCTCGTAGGCGCCGGTCGAGCGCAGCACGAGGGTCCAGGACGGCGCGGCGTCACCGGCCAGCACCCGGGTCGAGAGCATCCGGGCGGTCATGTCGACCCGCTCCAGCGAACGCCCCAGGATCAGGAACAGCCAGCCCTCGTCGCGGCTCATCGTGGCGTCGGCGAGGCCGAAGACCATCGCCGACCGCTCCCGGACGAACCGGAACAGCGAGTGCGGGCCGTACCGGCGGGCCATCGTGCGCTGCTGCGGCAGCGCGTTGTGGGTGACGTTGAGGGACTCCCAGATCTCCGCCGAGAGCACCTCACGCGCGCCGCGGGCGTTCTCCCGGGCGGCCGACAGCGCTCCGGTGATGGAGCTCGGGCTGGCCCGGTCGAAGGCCAGGGTGGCCAGCACCCGCTCGGTGTCGGCCTCCTCGGGCGGGCAGGGCGCACCCATCAGCGCCAGCAGGTTGGCGCAGGCCCGCTGCTCGTCGATCCACGGGTCCTCGACCAGCCGCTGGGTGTGCACGTCGAGGATCCGGGCGGTGTCGTCGGCGCGCTCGACGTAGCGCCCGATCCAGAACAGCGACTCCGCGATCCGACTCAGCACGGCGCACCGTCCCCCTGGGCAGAAATGGCCATTGCTGCCTCTCCCGTCCGGCCGTCACCTGCCCGACGTCGGGCAGAAATGGCCATTTCTGCCGCCTGCTGCTGTTGCTGGGACTGGGCGAGGGCGTTGTCGTTGGGCGGGCCCGGGTCCTGGGCCGGCGGCTCGACCGGCAGGTCCTCGGTGGTGAACTCGATCCGGGTGACGTCGTGCTCGGGTGCCGGCTCGACCGCGGGGCGCGGCGCGCTGATCACCCAGGTGTCCTTCGAGCCGCCGCCCTGGCTGGAGTTGACCACCAGCTCGCCCTCGGGCAGCGCCACCCGGGTCAGCCCGCCGGGCAGCACCCAGACGTCGGTGCCGTCGTTGACCGCGAACGGCCGCAGGTCGACGTGCCGCGGGGCGATCCGGCCGTTGATCAGCGTCGGGGACGTCGAGAGGCCGATCGGCGCCTGCGCGATCCAGTCCCGCGGGCTGCTGCGCACCTTGACCGCCAGCTCCTCCAGCGTCCGCTCGTCCGCCCGCGGCCCGATCACGATGCCCTTGCCGCCCGAGCCGTCGACCGGCTTGAGCACCAGCTGGTCGAGCGAGGCGAGCACCCACTCGACGGTGTCGGGCTCGTCGAGCCGGTGGGTCTCGGCGTTGGCGAGCACCGGCTCCTCGCCCAGGTAGTACCGGATGAGGTCGGGCACCCAGGTGTAGAGCAGCTTGTCGTCGGCGACGCCGTTGCCCACCGCGTTGGCGATGGTCACCCGGCCGGCGCGGGCGGCGTTGAGCACGCCGGCGCAGCCGATCACCGAGTCGGAGCGGAAGTGGACCGGGTCGAGGAACTCGTCGTCGATCCGGCGGTAGATGACGTCGACCCGCTGCTGGCCGTCCGTCGTCCGCATGCTGACCTGACCGCCGGAGCACACCAGGTCCCGTCCCTCGACCAGCTCCACGCCCATCTGCCGGGCCAGCAGCGCGTGCTCGAAGTAGGCGGAGTTGTAGACGCCGGGGGTGAGCAGCACGACCGTGGGGTCGCTGACGCCGGCCGGTGCCGAGGCCTTCAACGCGGCGAGCAGCCGGCCCGGGTACTCCGCGACCGGCTGCACCCGGTGGTCACCGAACAGCTCCGGCAGCACCGAGGTCATCGCCGCCCGGTTGGTGATCACGTAGCTGACGCCCGACGGCGAGCGGAGGTTGTCCTCCAGCACCCGGAAGTCGCCGGCCTCGTCGCGCACCAGGTCGATGCCGCTGACGTGCACCCGGACGCCGTTGGGCGGCACCAGCCCGTGCGCGGCCCGGTGGAAGTGCGCGCTGGTGGTGACCACGGAGCGCGGCACGATCCGGTCGGCGAAGACCTCGCCGGCGCCGTAGACGTCGGCCAGGAACGCCTCCAGGGCCCACACCCGCTGGGCCACCCCGCGCTCGATCACCGACCACTCCTGGTGGCCGATCACCCGGGGCACGATGTCCAGCGGGAAGGGCTGCTCCTCACCGGCGTGCGCGAAGGTCACCCCGGCGTCGCGGTAGGTCTGCGAGAGGACGTCGGCCCGGGCGGCCAGCTCCTCCCCCGACATCGGCTGCAGCGAGCTGAACAGGCCGGTGTAGGGGGCGCGGGGCTGGCCGGGGGCCGCGAACATCTCGTCCCACTGCTGCCCGAGCGGGTAGCCGTCGAAGAGGTCCGCCATGCGACGAACCTAGACAGGGCCTGTGTCCCGCGCGTTTCGACGGCGCCCGCCCGCGACCCGGCCGGTGGGCGGCGCCCGCTGCTACGCCGAGGCGCGCCGGACGAGCGAGGTGCGGCACACCCGGGACTCCACCGCCTCCCCCGCGCCCTCGATCTGGCGCAGCAGCAGTTCGGTGAGCAGCGGGGTCATGTCGGCCAGCGGCTGGGCGATCGTGGTCAGCGGCGGGTCGCACCGGGTGGCGACGGCGGCGTCGTCGAAGCCGACCACGGCGACGTCCTCGGGCACCCGCCGCCCGGCGAGGCGCAGGGCACTCAGCGCCCCCACCGCCATCGGGTCCGAGGCCACGAAGACCGCGTCCAGCCCGGGGTCGCGACCCAGCAGCGACTCCATCGCGCGGGCACCGCCGGCCTCGGTGAAGTCGCCCTCCGCCTCCAGCTGCGGGAACGACTGCAGCCCGGCCGCGGCCAGCGCCGCCCGGTGGCCGGCGAGCCGGTCGACCCCGGCGATCATGTCCAGCGGCCCGGTGATGGTGGCGATCCGACGGCGCCCGGTGGCGATCAGGTACGCCGTGGCGACCTCGGCACCGCCCCGGTTGTCGGCGTCGACGTAGGCCACCGCCCGGTCGTCGAAGGGCCGCCCGCACATCACCAGGGGCACCCCGGCCTCGGCGAGGATGTCGGGCAGCGGGTCGTCGCTGTGCACCGACATCAGGATGGCGCCGTCGACGTGACCCTGGCGGGCGTAGCGGCCGATCTTCTGCTGCTCGCGTTCGTCCTGGGCGGTCAGCAGCACCAGGTTCAGGTCGGTGTCGGCCAGGGTGGCGGAGACACCACGCACGATGCTGGCGAAGAAGGGGTCGGAGAAGACCTGGGTGTTGGGCTCGTTGAGCACCAGCGCGATGGTGTCGGTGCGCCGGGTGACCAGGCTGCGGGCCATCCGGTTGGGCACGTAGCGCAGCTCGGCGATCGCCGACCGCACCGCCTCCCGGGCCTCCGGGCTCACCCGCGGTGAGTCGTTGACGACCCGGGACACCGTGGCGCGGGACACGCCGGCGAGCACGGCGACCTCGTCCAGCGTCGGCACCGCGGCGCGCGGGGTCGTGTCGGTCAATGTGTCTCCAGTGCTCGGGCCAGTGTGCTCATGGTGCACCGTGAGAGCGCTCTCCAACAGTCCGGGGGCGTTATCCAGCTGTTACTTGACAGCCGGTTGTGGCCCAGACCACTCTGTGCACCACGGCCGTGAGAGCGTTCTCACGCCCCCGGTGGACGATGCAGTGGAGCACGCGTCCCGGGACGACCCAGGAGGTCAGATGTTCCATTCCTCAAAGAGCAGGGCGGCGTGGGGAGCGGCACTGGCCGCGGTCCTGCTGACCGCCGGCTGTGGCGGTTCCGACGACGCGAGCGCCGACGCCGCCGACTACGACCCGGACGCTCCGGTCACCCTGACCGTCGGCACGTTCGGCACCATGGACCTGGACAACGCGGGGCTCTACGACGAGTACATGGAGCTCCACCCGAACGTCACCATCAAGCAGAACAACGTCGCCCAGTCCGCCGCGTACTACAAGTCGCTGCAGACCCGGCTGGCCGCGAACTCGGGGCTGGACGACATCCAGGCCCTGGAGATCGGCTTCATCGCCGACGTGGTGCGCAACCACGCCGACGCCTTCGTCGACTTCGCCGCAGAGGAGAACGCCGACGAGCTGGAGGGCAACTTCTACGACTGGAAGTGGGGCCAGGCCTCCACCGCCGACGGTGCCACGATCGCCCTCGGCACCGACATCGGCCCGCAGGCGATGTGCTACCGCAAGGACCTCTTCGAGCAGGCCGGCCTGCCCACCGACCGGGCCGAGGTCGCCGAGCTGTGGCCGACCTGGGACGCCTACATCGAGGTTGCCGAGCAGTACATGGCCTCGCCCACCAAGCCCGCCGACAGCGCGTTCGTCGACAGCCCGGCGAGCATCTTCTCCTCCTCGGTCTACCAGGGCGACCTGGCCTACAACGACGAGGAGGGCAACCCGATCCCGGCCGAGAGCGACGGCGTGCAGCAGGCGTGGGACTACGCCAGCCAGGCCGCCGACGAGGGGCTGACCGCCAACCTCAGCCAGTTCGGTGACGAGTGGAACGCCGCCTTCTCCAACGGTGCGTTCGCCACGATCGCCTGCCCGGCGTGGATGCTCGGCTACATCAACTCCCAGATGGGTGAGGCCGGGGCCGGCCTCTGGGACATCGCTCCGCTGCCCGGCGCGGACGAGAGCGCCAGCAACTGGGGCGGCTCCTTCCTCGGCGTCCCGGCCGACGGCCCGAACGTCGAGGCGGCCAAGGACCTCGCCGAGTGGCTGACCGCCCCGGAGCAGCAGGTGAAGATGTTCACCCGCGCCGCGCACTTCCCCTCCAGCCCCCAGGCCGCGGAGGACCCGGAGGTCCAGGGTGCGGCCAACGAGTACTTCAGCGGCGCCCCGACCGGGGAGATCTTCGGTGAGTCGGCGGCGAACATCCAGCGCACCCCGATCGGCCCGTACGACACCCAGATCCAGGAGGCGTTCACCACGGCGCTGACCGACATCGCCTCAGGCGGTGCGGACCCCGACGAGGGCTGGAACGACGCACTGAAGGCCGCGCAGCAGGCAACCGGCGGCTGAGCCCGGCTGGACGAGCTGCAGCGCACCTGCTCAGCCGCCAGCGAGGCGGTCACCAACCGGTTCTTCACCGAGCAGGCGCCCCAGGTCTGGGTGCCGGAAGGCGCAGGGTGAGCGCGGTGCCGCAGTC
>NZ_JAAKGN010000236.1:0-5331 GCF_011039295.1 Modestobacter sp. KNN46-3
TGCATCGTCTCGGACACCGAGCGCTGCCAGGCGTAGGCGAGGGCGTTGTCCACCACGAGTGCGGCCCGGTCGGCCATCGCGGTGACCAGTTCCTGCTCGACCGCGGTGTAGGGCACCGCTGCCCCGGTCCTGGCCACCGCCAGGACGGCCAGCACGGCACCACGGCTGGTCAACGGGGCGATGAGCGCGCTGCGCACCCCGAGCCGGGCGGCGGCGGCCTGCTGGGCGGAGGTCAGGTCGGTGACGGTCGGGACGTCGATCAGCTCCACCCGGCCGGTGGCGGCGACGCGACCCGGCCCCGAGGACTCCCCCACCCGACGTCCGGCGCCGTGCACCCACTCCTCGAGGTCGGCGAGCCGCGCGGGGTCGACGTGGCGGACGGCCACCGGGGCGAGGCTGCCATCGCGCTCCACGGTGCAGACGTAGGCGAAGTCGCCGAGGGCCGGGACGGCCAGCCGGGCGATCGCCTGCCACACGCCCGCCGGCTCCAGCCCCGCGGTGAGCAATTCCCCGATGCGGGCCAGCAGCGCGGCCCGGTCCGCTTCCGCCCGGGCCTCGGCGCGGGCCTGCTCGGCGCGGGCGCTGGACACCCGGAGCGCGACCTCCCGCGAGGCGATGGCCGCGAGGTCCTCCAGCAGCTCGATGTCGCCCGCGGTCCACTCGTGGGCGGCGGTGTCGACCACGCAGAAACTGCCCAGCACCTCCCCGTCGGGGGTGTGCACCGGGAAACCGGCCCAGGCGCGGACGCCCAGCTCGTCGACATGCGGGTTCCGCTTCGTCCGCTCGTCGGCGGTCACGTCGTCCAGGACCAGGGGCTCCCCGCCCAGCACGTACTGGCAGAAGGACTCCTCGACGGTGCTCTGCACCGGGCCACCCGGCTCCGTGCCCTGGCGGCTCAGCCAGTAGGACCGCTGGTCGTCGACGACGGTGAGCAAGGCCACCGGTGCCCCGGTCAACCGCCGGGCGAGGGCGGTCAGCCGGTCGAAGGACTCCTCGGCGGCCGCGTCGAGCAGCTCGGTGGCGCGTACCGCGGCCACCCTCGCCCGGGTACCGGCGCTCTCCGCAGCGGTCACCGGGTGGGGCACGGACGAGCCGTCGGGTCTCCGGGGTGCACGGCACCATTGAACACAGCAGGGACGACGACCGGTGGCCGGTGCCGCGAGAGGTGACGTGCCGGATCGCGACGGCCATCCTGGTGCGGTGTCCGACGAGTGGGTACACGTCCGCCCGCACCCGGCGCTGCGCCCGTTCGTCCCGACTGCGGTGGGCTACCGGTACGGCGGGTCCGCCTCGGGGGTGCACCGGGGGCTACCGTCCCCCTTCCTCACCTTCGTCGTCACCGTCGACGAGCCGCTCGTGCTCGTCGCGCACCCCGATCCCCAGCAGGCGCCGGGCCGATACGACGCGCTGCTCGGTGGGCTGCACACCCGCCCGGCGCTGATCACCCAGACCGGGCCGCAGACCGGCCTCCAGCTGGCGCTCACCCCGCTGGGTGCCCGGGCGCTCCTCGGCCTGCCGGCCGGAGAGCTGGCCTCCCTCGACTGCCCGGTCGCCGACGTGCTCGGGGCCGACGGCGCGGAGCTGACCGAGCGGGTGCGGTCCGCGCCGGACTGGGCCGGCCGGTTCGCCGCCGTGGAGGACGTGCTGCTGCGTCGGGTGCGGACGGGGGCCGGACCCGCGCCCGAGGTCAGCGAGGCCTGGCGGCTGACCCTCGCCTCCGGTGGGCGGCTCCGGGTCGCCGACGTCGCCGGGCGGGTGGGCTGGTCGGAGCGGCACCTGCTCGCCCGGTTCCGCACCGAGACCGGCCTGACCCCGAAGGAGGCGGCCCGCGTCGTCCGGTTCTCCCGCGCGCGCTCGCTGCTCCAGGCTCGAGCTGTGGCGGGCCGGCCCCTGGACCTCGCCGGGCTGGCCGCCGCCACCGGCTTCGCCGACCAGGCGCACCTGACCCGCGAGTGGCGGGCCCTCAGCGGCCTCCCGCCGACCCGGTGGCTGGCCGCGGAGCTCGGATTCGTCCAAGACGGCCCGACGCCCGTGTCGACATCCTGAGTCCATGACCGACACCACTGAGATCACCACCGCTCCCCCGCCCACCGTCTGGCCCGCCTTCCGGGCCCGGGACGCCCGCGCCCTGATCCGGTTCCTCGTCGACGCGCTCGGCTTCGAGGAGACCGCCGTGTACGGCGAGGGCGACGTCGTGCAGCACGCGCAGCTGGACTGGCCGCCCGGCGGCGGGATCATGCTGGGCTCGGTGCGCGACGACGGTGGCTGGACGGTCGCCCCGGGCAGCACCGGCTGCTACCTGGTCAGCGACGACGTCGACGTGCTGTTCCATCGCGCGGTCGCGGCCGGCGCCGAGGTCTTCCGGCCACTGCAGGACACCGACTACGGCGGGGGCGAGTTCGCCGTCCGCGACCCGGAGGGCAACCTCTGGAGCGTGGGCAGCTACCGGGGCGAACCCCGCCAGGTCAGCTGAAGAGTCCGCGCACGTCGTCAGCGGTGAGGGCACCGGAGGCGAGCGCGCCGTCGTCGACGACGCGGGAGAACAGGGCCTGCTTGCGCGCCTTGAGCTCCATCACCTTCTCCTCGATGGTGCCGACGGCGACCAGCCGGTAGACCATCACCGTCTTGTCCTGCCCGATCCGGTGCGCCCGGTCGACGGCCTGGGCCTCGCTCGCCGGGTTCCACCACGGGTCGAGGACGAAGACGTAGTCCGCCTCGGTGAGGGTGAGCCCGAAGCCGCCGGCCTTGAGGCTGATCAGGAACACCGGGGCGCTGCCGGTGCGGAACTCCTCGATCCGGGCGTCCCGGTCCCGGGTCCGGCCGTCCAGGTAGACCCAGTCGATGCCCTCGGCGGTCAGCCGGTCACGGATGCTGCCCAGGAAGCGGGTGAACTGGCTGAAGACCAGCACCCGGTGCCCCTCGGCGACCACCTCGCGCAGGTGGTCGAGGAACGCGTCGGTCTTGCTGGCGCGCACGTCGGCGTAGGCCGGATCGATCAGTGCCGGGTCCAGGCTGAGCTGCCGCAGCAGGGTGAGCGACCGGAAGATGGTCATCCGGTTCTTCGACATGTCCTCGACCAGCCCGAGGACCTTGCTCCGCTCCCGCTGCAGGTGGGTCTGGTACAGCTTCTCGTGCCGCGGGTTCAGCACCACCTCGAGCACCTGCTCCTGCTTCGGTGGCAGCTCTGCGGCGACCAGTTCCTTGGTCCGCCGGCGCACCAGCGGGCGGATCCGGCGGCGCAGCAGGGCCAGCTTCGCCGCGTCGCCGTCCCGTTCGATCGGGATCCGGTAGAACTCGGTGAACCGCTCCGGGTCGGGGAAGAGGCCGGGCGCGACGATCGACATCAGCGCCCAGAGGTCCATGACGCTGTTCTCCAGCGGCGTCCCGGTCAGCGCCAGTTTCACCGGCGCCGGCAGCATCCGGGCGACCTGGTAGGTGCGGGCCTGGTGGTTCTTCACGAACTGCGCCTCGTCGAGCACCAGCCCGCGCCAGGACAGCGACGTCCACGAGTCGGCGTCGATCCGGAACAGCGCGTAGGAGGTGACGACGACGTGCGCGCCGGCGACCCGGTCGTGCAGCGCGGTGCCCGCCTTGCGCTCGGTCTCGCCGACGGCGACCACCCGCAGCCCCGGGGCGAACCGGGCCGCCTCCCGGGTCCAAGTGGAGACGACGCTGGTCGGCGCCACCACCAGCACCGGTGCGGCGTCCAGCTCGCCGGCCGCGTGCGCCCGGCACAGCAGGGCGAGGGTCTGCAGCGTCTTGCCCAGCCCCATGTCGTCGGCGAGCACCCCGCCGAGCCGGTGGTCCCAGAGGAACGCCAGCCAGCCGTAGCCCTCCCGCTGGTAGGGCCGCAGCTCCGCGGCCAGCCCGGCCGGCACCGGTGGCGGCTCGGCCGTCTCGACGTCGATCAGGCCCCGCACCTCGCGGGTCCAGCGGTCGCTCTGCTCGGTCACCACCCCCAGCCCCAGCAGCTGCTCCCACAGTCCGGCGGAGAAGCGGCTCACCTGCACCTCGTCGCCGGGCAGGTCGCGCAGCTCGCGGGCCTCCTCGATCAGCAGCCGCAGCTGCTCGAACTCCGGGCGCTGCAGGGAGAACCAGGTGCCGCTGATCAGCGCCAGCCGGGTGCGGCCGGCGGCCAGTGCGGAGAACAGCGTCGCGAACGGCACGTGCTGGCCGTCCATGGTCACCGAGATGCCGAGGTCGAACCAGTCGGACTCCCGGCTGTCCTTCGCGGTGAAGCTGATCTGCGGAGCCGAGGTGGTCTGCCGGTAGGACGTCGGGGTGCCCACCACGGTCACGTCGACGTCGGGGTCGGCGCGCAGGGCCGGGAGCACCTCGGTGGTGAACTCCAGCGCCTCCATGCCGGCCAGCTCGACCCGCTCGGCCAGCCGGCGCTCCGGCGTCCACAGCTCCGGCAGCCCACCGACCGGGCCGGGCAGCGCCTCGACCAGCAGCTGCTCGGCGGCCGGGTCGCGGCCATCGGCCGGGGCGGCCGTGGCCGACGGGGCGAACGACCGGTCGCCGTACCGCACCGACCAGGCCACCGTGACCGTCGCGTCACCGGGGTAGGTCACCTCGGCGGCCAGCCTCGGGGGTGCGACGTCGGGCAGCTCCACCGAGCCGTCGGCCGAGATCACCGGGACGGCACGTCGCAGCCCCGGGTAGAAGTCGCGCTGGAAGCGGTCGACGTCGCCGGCCGGGATGCCGATCACCCCGCCCCGGGCCACCAGGCCGGCCAGCACCGGGGGCACCGGGGAGTCCAGCCGCGCGAGCACCAGCCCCGGCGCGCCCTCGGGCGCCTCGTCGCGGGCCGGGCCGTCGACGGTGACCCCGTGTGGGGGCATGCCGAGGAAGGAGAGCGCCGCCGGGTCGACCGCCCGCCCCGCCACCCGCAGCACGGCCGACAGCTCGGTGCGATCACCACTGTCGCGCAGGTCGACGGCCACGTCGGCCTCGCCCTCGGCCAGCACCACCGGACGGGGCTGGCGGTCGGCGGTCACCAGGGGGACGCCGTCGGCCACCGCCTCGGCCAGCAACCGCCAGAGCCCGGGACCGAACTCGTGCAGGTACACGTCGACCGGGGCGTACGAGTAGAACTGGTTCCGCGCTGCCTGGTGGGTGGCGTGCAGCGCGCGCATCGCCGCCACGTGCGCCGGGTCCCAGCCGGACCGGCTGTTGTCGTACTGCAGCTGACGCCAGGAGATCCCGCTGCGCACCCACTGCCCCCGCTTGCCCGGGACCACCGGCCGCAGCCGCACCAGCCGCTGCAGGGTGCCGGGTGCGCCGACCGAGCTCCGGCCCCGCCCGGGCGCCTGCTCGACCAGCTCGAAC
>NZ_JAAKGN010000237.1:0-5214 GCF_011039295.1 Modestobacter sp. KNN46-3
CCGCGCAGCGGGGCCGGGGTCAGGAACGGGGCGTCGGTCTCGACCAGCAGCTGGTCCAGCGGGGTGAGCGCCGCCGCCTCGCGCAGGGCGCCGGCGCTGGAGAAGGTGACCGTGCCGGCGAAGGACAGCACGTGGCCGCGCTCGAGGCAGGCCCGGGCGAACCCGGCGTCCCCGGAGAAGCAGTGGAAGACGGTGTGCTCGGGCGCACCCTCGTCGTCCAGCACCCGGAGCACCTCGTCGTGGGCGTCGCGGTCGTGGATGACCAGGGCGATCCCGTGCCGCTTGGCGATGTCGATGTGCGCCCGGAAGGAGGCCTCCTGGGCGGCCCAGCCCTCGGGGCCGGTGCGGTAGCGGTCCAGGCCGGTCTCCCCCACCGCCCGCACCTGGGGCAGCGCGGCGAGCCGGTCGATCTCGGCCAGCGCCGTCTCGGTCGCCGCCCCGGCCCCTGCCTCGTTGGGGTGCAGCGCCACCGCCGCCAGCACGTTCGGGTGCCGGGCCGCGAGCGCGGCCGACCAGCGCGACGACCCGACGTCCACCCCGACCTGCACCAGCCGCGGGACGCCGACGGCCACGGCGGCCGCGATCGCCTCGTCGACCTCCGCGTCGGTGGGCTCCCGGTCCTCGCCGCCCACGGCGATGTCGAAGTGCGTGTGGCTGTCGACCGCCGGGGACGGCAGCGGCTCCGGGGACGGCGGCGGCTCACCCCGCCGGTTCGCCCGCGAGGACGCCGACCGGCTCACCCCCGGCCTCCCTCTGGGGCCAAGATCGCGATTCTGGCCCCAGCCGACCGGCTCACGCCGCCACCGGGATGGCCATTGTGGTGGTCCGGGAGGTCACGCCTCGCCGTCCGACCCGCTCTGGCCGCCCTCCTCCAGGCGACGCAGCTCCTCCTCCACGATCGAGGAGTCGAGCTTGGTGAACACCGGCTTCGGCGGGGCGAGCGGGGTGCCCGGCGGCGGCAGCGGCGTGGACGCCCAGACGGCCTGCCCCTGGTCGTAGGGCCCGGTGATGATCGGGTACGGCGAGCCGTCGTCCAGGTCCTCGGTCTCGACCACCTGCGGGGCGACCGACCACACGCCGGTGCCGCCCAGCAGCTCGTGCACCTGCTGCGAGGAGTGCGGCAGGAACGGCGTCAGCAGGGCGTTGCAGTCCTTGATCGCCTGCAGCGCGGTGTGCAGCACGGTGTCCCGGCGGGCCGGGTCCTCCTTGAGCTTCCACGGCGCCTGGTCCGACAGGTACTTGTTCGCCTCACCGACGACCCGCATCGCCTCGGTCGCCGCCGCCTTCTGCCGGTTGCGCGACAGCAGCTCACCGATCGGGGCGAAGGCCCCGGAGGTGGTGGCCAGCAGCGCCCGGTCGGCGTCGGTCAGCTCACCCGGGGTCGGGACGGCGCCCACGTTCTTGGCGGCCATCGACACCGAGCGGTTGACCAGGTTGCCCCACCCGGCGACCAGCTCGTCGTTGTTGCGACGCAGGAACTCCGCCCAGGTGAAGTCGGTGTCCTGGTTCTCCGGGCCGGCCACGGCGATGAAGTAGCGCAGCGCGTCGGCGTCGTAGCGGGCGAGGAAGTCGCGGACGTAGATGACCACGTTGCGCGAGGAGGAGAACTTCCGCCCCTCCATGGTCAGGAACTCGCTGGAGACCACCTCGGTGGGCAGGTTGAGCCGGCCGTAGGAGCCCGGCGTCCCGCCCTTGTCGCCCGCCCCGTTGTAGCCGAGCAGCTGGGCCGGCCAGATCTCGGAGTGGAAGACGATGTTGTCCTTGCCCATGAAGTAGTAGGCGTCGGAGTCCGGCGCCTGCCACCACTGCCGCCAGGCCTCCGGGTCACCGGACCGGCGGGCCCACTCGATGGACGCCGACAGGTAGCCCACCACGGCGTCGAACCAGACGTAGATGCGCTTGTCCGGCCGGTCCCGCCAGCCGTCCAGCGGCACCGGCACGCCCCAGTCGATGTCCCGGGTGTAGCTGCGCGGCTTGAGGTCCTCGAGCAGGTTGACGCTGAAGTTCAGGACGTTGGGGCGCCAGTTCCCCCGGGTGCCCAGCCAGTCGCCCAGCGCCCGGGTGAACGCCGGCAGGTCCAGGAAGTAGTGCTCCTCCTCGACGAACTTCGGCGTCTCGCCGTTGATCCGGCTGACCGGGTTCACCAGGTCGATCGGGTCCAGCTGGTTGCCGCAGTTGTCGCACTGGTCGCCGCGGGCGCCGTCGTAGCCGCAGATCGGGCAGGTGCCCTCGATGTAGCGGTCGGGCAGCGTGCGGCCGGTCGACGGGCTGATCGCGCCCAGCGTGGTCTGCGGGAAGACGTAGCCGTTCTTCAGCAGCCCGAGGAAGATCTCCTGGCTCACCGCGCGGTGGTTGGCCGTCGTCGTCCGGGTGAAGAGGTCGTAGCTGAGCCCGAGGCTGGCCAGGTCGTCGACGATGACCCGGTTGTTCCGGTCGGCGATCTGCCGCGGGGTGATGCCCTCCGCGTCCGCGGCGACCGTGATCGGCGTCCCGTGCTCGTCGGTGCCGCTCACCATCAGCACCTGGTCGCCGGACATCCGGTGGAACCGGCTGAAGACGTCGGAGGGGACGCCGAACCCGGAGACGTGCCCGATGTGCCGCGGGCCGTTGGCGTAGGGCCAGGCGACGGCGGTGAGGATGTGCCGATCTGTCACGGCCTGAGGGTAGTGACCGGCGTCGACCGGGTTGACCGGCGCGTCCTCAGGGGGCGTCGGTGACCGCGACCGTGCTGGGTGTGGGGACGTCGCCGGCGGGGACGCCCACCAGCGCGACAGCGGCCAGCGCCAGCCCGATGCCGGCCACGGTGACGCCCCGCAGCACGCGGTGCTCGACCACGGGTGCTCGGCGGGCCGGCCGGGGGCGCCCTCCGGCGGCGACCCAGGCGAGCGCGGACGGCGCGCTGGCCAGCAGCAGCTTCCCGGTGGGGACGGCGAGGCCCAGCAGCGCCAGCGCGGGCACCGGCAGGCCGCCGATCGGCCCGATCGCCACCAGCAGGACCCCGTTGGCACCGACCAGCCCCACCGCGCAGAGCACGACCAGCAGGGCGATCTCCCCGACGGCGACGGCGACCAGCAGCTGCCGGCCGGCTCCGTCGACGAGGCCGGCGCCACCGCCGGCGCACAGCACGACCCACGCGGCGAGCAGCAGCAGGGTGACGGCGACGAGCCAGCCGGAGGGGCGCACCCCGGAACCGAAGACGCCCTCCAGGCTGGTCAGCCCGAAGGCGAGCAGCGCCAGGGCCTCCAGCACGGAGAGCCCACCGGCGGCCGCGACGGTCGCCGGCAGCCGCACCGGGCGCGCGGTCGCCGGGGCGACGGCGAGGGTGGCGCGGGGGGCGTCGAGGACGGCGCTGGGCACGGAGGTCTCCTGACCGCGGAACGGGTGTCCCGGATCAGGTCGGGCGTTCCGGCGCCCGACCGCAGCGCCACCGGCGCACGTCTCACCCGCCGGGGTGAGACCCGCGGGTGGGGGGCCGGGGATGCTGGACCCCGACAGACCCGAGGGAGGACCGGTGACCGACACCGACCGCACGACCAGCAGGCGCACCCCCGGGACGCCGGCCGAGCTCCCGCAGACGCTGCGCCCACGCCCGGCAGGCGCGCCCCGGGAGAAGCAGCCCGAGCGGGACACCGACGACCCGGTCGTCGACTGCGCCGTCTACGTGCAGGGCGAACGGCTGGACGTCGCGCCGTCCGAGGCGCTGCAGGTGGCCCGCGACCGGGGCGGGTTCGTCTGGCTGGGGCTCTACGAGCCCTCCGAGGCCGAGCTCACCGCGATCGGGGAGCACTACGGACTCCACCCGCTCGCCGTCGAGGACGCCGTCTACGCCCACCAGCGGCCCAAGCTGGAGCGCTACGACGAGGCGATGTTCATGGTGCTCAAGACGGCCAGCTACGTCGAGCACGACCAGCTGACCGCCAGCAGCGAGGTGCTGATCACCGGGGAGATCATGGTCTTCATCGGCCGCGATCACGTGATCACCGTCCGGCACGGCACGCACGGGGAACTGGGGCAGCTGCGCACCCAGCTGGAGGGGCAGCCGGACCTGCTGTGCAACGGGCCCTCCGCCGTCCTCTACGCGATCGCCGACCACGTCGTCGACGACTTCCTGGAGGTCGCCGGCGAGGTGGAGCAGGACGTCGAGGAGGTGGAGACCTCGGTGTTCAGCCCGAGCCGCACCGACGACAGCGGCCGCATCTACCAGCTCAAGCGGGAGCTGATGCAGCTGCGCCGGGCGGTGCTGCCGCTGGAGCTGCCCCTGGCCACGCTGGTCGACCGGCCGAACGAGCTGGTGCCCGAGGCGATGCGGTCCTACTTCCGGGACGTCCAGGACCACGCGCTACGGGTGCGTGACCAGGTGACCGGCCTGGACGAGCTGCTGACCTCGATCCTGCAGGCGTCGCTGGCCCGCACCTCGCTGGCCGACAACGAGGACATGCGGAAGATCTCGGCATGGGCCGGCATCATCGCCGTCCCGACCGCGATCGCCGGGGTGTACGGGATGAACTTCGAGTACATGCCCGAGCTGGACGAGCCGTGGGCGTACCCCGCCGCGCTGCTCCTGATGGTGGCCGCCTGCGTCTCCCTGCACCGCGGCTTCAAGCGCACCGGCTGGCTCTAGCCCGGCTCGCCGTTGTGCGCTCGTCGTCGGTTCGGGCCCGCCCGGCCGACGGTGAGTGCACAACGGCGGAGCCTGTGGACGACGGCCGCGGCGTGTGGGGCCGGGACGGGAGGGTGCGGATGTGCTCGCCGTGCCCGACGACCTCCGCCACACGCCGTTCCGTGGGTCCGACGCCGTCCGGGACGGCGCGCTGACGGCGGCCCAGCTGCGCAGGCACTGCTGGAGACGACTGTTCCCCGACGTCTACGTGCACCGCGAGGTCCCGGTCACGCACGAGCTGCGGGCGATGGCCGCGGGGCGTCTGCTGCTGCCGGACGACGTGATCACCGGGGTGAGCGCGGCCGCGCTGTGGGGGGTCCCCCTCGCCTCGGCGGACGACGACGTGGAGGCCACCCGCTGGCCGGGCGGTCATCCCGTGCGGGTCCCCGGACTACGGGTCCGGCGCGCGGACCTGGAGGCACGCACCGTTGTCCGGCACCGGGGCGTGCACCTGACGACACCCGAGGCGACCGCGGTGCGGCTGGCCTCGGCGTTGCCCCTGGTCGAGGCCGTGGCCGCCGTCGATCAGCTGGTGGTGCTCGCCGGCGCCGACC
>NZ_JAAKGN010000238.1:0-5135 GCF_011039295.1 Modestobacter sp. KNN46-3
CAGCCCGTCGGTCCAGCCTCCGCCCAGGGTGACCGAGGCGTCGATGTCGAGCTGTTTCCAGGACACCGACGTGTGGTCGGCGACGTTGCCGCTGGAGGTGGTCATGCGGTCCACGGTGCCGTCGTGCATGACGCCCAGACCGCCGTCTGCGAGCCTCGACACGTCTTGCTCGATGACCGCCAGGCCCTGGCCCACCGCAACGCGGTAGCCCTCCATCGTGTGCTCGGGCACCTGGAGGGAGCCGCCGCGGTGGGCGATGACGAAGGGCCGGCTCAGGTCGGCGAAGCGCACTGACGATCCTGAGCCTGCTCCCTCGTGCCCGCGCCCCGCAGTCATCAGCGAACGGCCGATGCGGAAGGGCGTCTCCGGGGCATGGGACGGCTCGAGTCGAGCAACGATGTCATGTCCCGGCCGACCGCCCCTGCTGGAGAACCCGCCGACACCCGAGCGGTTGGCCGGCCGCGCACCAGCCTCGCACGTACGCAGGCCCCGGGCTGACGTGAACGGGGGTCACCGCCCGGGAGCCGTCGCCCGATGGGCCGGTGTCGGGCAGCTCGTAGGCCCCGAGATCCGACGGCCCGATCATCCAGGTGTCCCGGTGGCGTAGGCATGCCCGGCGTGACTGCGGCTGTGGCAGTACGTCACCCGGTCAACGGGAGCGCCCGCTCGACCCTGAGCCGCCCCCAGGGATAGACCTTCAGATCCCGGGGGAGGACGCCTGCCACAGCAAGGGCCAGCGCCCCGCCGAACGCGGCCGTCCCCACCGGGTCGCCGACCGGGGAGGCATCAGTGAGCACGACCGCCGACATCAGGCCGGCCAGGGCCAGGCCCCACCAGCGCCGGAAGTCGACACCCGCCACCGACAGCGCCGCACCGACAAACGCATGCGCGGCGACCAGCGAGGAGTACCAACTCCCCGCCCCAGCACTGAGCAGCTTCTCCAGCAGCCTGGCCGTGAGGAAGTAGAAGCCGCCCCAGAGTGCGAAGGACATCACGACGGGTGTTGGGCCGAAGAGGCGGAAGTACGCGAGGTTCTCGACGAAGCCCCGGTTGAGGGCGGCAAGCGCGTCGCCGGTGGGGCCGGCGGGGCGCGCCCCTGCTCGCAGTGCCTCGGCTCGCGCGGTGGTCAGTGCGTCCGCGGGAACGGGGGTCAGCAGACTTGCACCTGCCACGACCACTCCGGGTGCCAGGACCCCTCCCAGCAGCTGGAGCCCTTGGTCCCGGGTCAGCTGGTGGTGGCGGCTGAGCAGGTGGACGGCCGCCACCACCGTCGGAGCGAGGACAGCCAGGAGGAACTCCTCACTCGCCACGGCCACGGAGACGGCTCCGGCGATCAGCACCGCACTCGCCGGGAGCGGCAGTCGAAGCCAGGCGAAACGGCCAGTTGAGAGCAGAGCCAGGACGAGAACGCCGACGCCGTCGTACCGGCCGACGTCGTGCAGCAGGAGAGTGCAGGTGAGCGGAGAGGCCACGAGCAGTCCGGTCGCCGCGATGCGTGGCAGCTTGCCGGGGCCGCGCAGTGCCACGTCGACGGCCATGGGCACGATCGAGGCCGCTGCCGAACGCGACAGTGCAACCCCCATGCGCTCCATCTGGCGATACGTCGGGCGTCCGGCCGTGAGGCGGCGCAACACCTCGCCGGGCAGGCCCCTGCGCACGAATCCTGAGCGGTAACCCAGCCAGTAGTTGGGGGCCTTGTAGTCGGTCACCGGCCGGGCCATACCGCCTCGGCCGGCCGGTGGCAGCAGTCTGACGACGGGCCGCGCGAGACTGGCTACGACGCTCGCGGCGCGCATGCACCCGCCGACGACCTGCCGACCGGACGTCGCCAGCCAGCGAACGGCGACCGGTCGTTCGCCGGACCACAGCGGCCGCCCCGTCCCGCGGCCGCACTCCCGCGTGTGCTTGTCCGAGACGTGCAGGGAAGTCACGGGCGGTTCCTCTCTGGGTCACGGCAGGCGCCGCGGACGGCACGGGGCGCCTCGGGCCGGATGTGGGCGGCCGCAGGGCAGAGTGTGGACTGGGTCGACTCGAGCCGCTTGACTCCGCGCGGCCCTGTCGGCAGGCAGGAAGACGTGGTCGGGGTCCTTCTCGACCACGTCTTCGAGGATGTCGTCGATGCGCACCCAGGCGAGCGCGAGCTGGGCATGGTGAGGCCGAGGTCGTCGGCGACGGGGCGTAGCTGCTGCACGCCGGTAAGGACGTCATCGGCCATGGATCCCTCGACCCGGGAACCGATTGCGGGAGCCTGCACGGGCCGCTCCTGCCGAGCGGATCCGGCGGCTGCCGTGGCGATCACCGCCGGGTCAGGACGACGTGTTCGAGGCGGTTGAGTGTTTCGGGCATGGTGCGCGCCATCCGCTGCGGGTAGCCCGGCAGCTGGATGGTCAGTGTCGGCAGCATCGCGCGTCCCCATTCGTAGGAGTGCCGGACGAGCGTTCTGTCTCCGTCGGGCAACAGGTCATAGCGCCACCACTGCCCCCCGACGACGGTGCGCCCGCGCCACTCCCCGACAGTCCGCCAGGCCAGCGTCCGGTTCTCCTCGTACGCGGTGACCTCGTTGACGCTCCGATAGCTGAACGGGCCCTGGCGCATGGCCATGGAGAAGCGCGCGCCGAGGTGCAGCTTGTCGGGGCCGTCCGGCAGCCCCTGCACCATGCCGGACCCGTCGAGGTGCACATGCTGATCCAGCGAGACCAACACCGCGAAGACCTCATCGGCCGCCGCCGGAATGCGCCGCTCGGCGGTGACTGTGCGGGCGTCGAGTCGCGTCACCGATCGAGTCTCGCAGAGTCCGAGTGCGGTCACGGGCGTTCGACCTCGGGTCTCCGATCAAGTCCTCAAGGCATCGGCGGACGTGCCGATACCAGGAACGGAAGAACCCCCGCCGGCCAGAAAGCCGCGGGGGTTCAACTCGGTGTCCGAGGGGGGAGTTGGACACCGGGAAGTGGGAGCCGTCCCACCGGCGTCCCCCTGGGTGGGGGAGGAGCGCGGTGTGCGCGGCTTCGTGGACATGGTCGGAACGTAGCGCGCCGGTCGGACAGGACGATCGTCGCCGGTTCCACATGCAGGCTCATCCGAGCCGACGGCCTAGTTCGACGCCTACGACCGGCGCGGCACCGCGCCGGCCTCGGTCACTTCGGCGGCGATGTCGGCCAGCTTCCTGTTCGTCTCCTGCGACGTCCGGCTTAGGACTCCGAAGGCCTGATCGGCGGTGAGCTTGTAGCGCTCCATGAGGATGCCCTTCGCCTGTCCGATCACATCCCGGCTGCTCATGCCGATACGCAGGTGCTCCTCGTGCTCCGCGCCGGCCAGTGCCACGGCGGCGTGAGCGGCGAACATGAGCCCAATCTCCTCGCACTCGTCGTCGAACGCGTTCGGTATGCTCGAGTAGAGGTTCATCGCTCCAAGTTGGTCGCCCTCCACGAAGAGCTGGAAGCACATCATGCTGCCCACACCGAGGTCCCGCGCCGGCTGTGCGAACTCCGGCCAGCGTCGGTCGGTGCCGACGTCGTTGACGCGGACGATCTCGTGCTCCCAGACGGCGTCCAGGCACGGCCCCTGCCCGAGCCGCTCCTGCAGGGCATCGACCGCTTTGGGCAGCTCGCTCGTGGAGGCACGCGATTCCACGCTCCTGCGGCCGATCACATAGGTGATGCCGCACTCCTGGGCATTCGGCACGACGGCGACGGCTGAGGAGGTGATTGCCTGCAGCGTCCCCTCGACGTCGCCGTGCTCCTCCTGCAGCCGCCTGGCGGCGCGGCCCATGACCGCTCCGAGGTTCTCTCGGGCTTCGGCGGTGTCTTCGCCGCGGTTGCCCTGAACGGTCATGAGGGGAACCTACTCACCCGCTCCGCCTACGAACGTTCATCGCCCACCGCGGGCTGTGTCCGAGTCGCGGGGAATGCGCTCGGATGTCACGGTCAACGAGTGGCGGGGGCCCCGGCGACTGCGCCGGGTGTGCCCCCGCCCGCCAACGTCAGTTCTTCTCGGGCACCGGGTCGTCCTCCGAATGACAGCGGACGGCCAGGATGGCGATGTCGTCGTCGGTGCTGCCGCCCACGACCCGACCTAGCATCTGGTCGCAAAGGTCCTCGAGGCGCAGGTTCCGCATCTTGCCCAGGGCACCGGTAAGGCGGGCAATCCCCTCGTCGATGCCGGTGCTCCATGCATCCACGATGCCGTCGGTGTAGAAGACCACTGTGTCGTTCGGGTGCAGAAGGACCTCGTGGTTGGAGCGTGGGCTGCTCGCGTCTGCTCCGAGCAGGCGTTCTGGGGTGCTGCCGAGCACTTCAACCTCGCCGGCCGCGGGGATCAGCACCGGTGGAGATGCCCCGCTGAGGACCAGCGCAGAGTCGCAGCCCTTCCCGGGCGCGCTTGGGTTGCTCAAGGCGGGCGACCAGGGCGGTGGCCATCGTGCCGACATGCAAGCCCGTGAAAACCCCGTCGACGCGACGGAGGTCGCAAGGACAGAAGTCAACCTATCGAAGGGAAGACTCACCCGGCGAAGTCGGCGGGGCGGACTTTGCATAGTTGAAGCACCCGACCGCCATCGCTAGTACTCTTCCCGTGCGACGCGGAGACCGTGCGGCTCCGATGGGTTCACGCGACACGCGGACCCTCCCCGGCCCGGGGCGTCCGCGGCTGGACCGCCGTTCGGTACACCGGAATGAGGCACATGGCTGACACCCTTTGGGGCCGCCGGTCGATGCCGGAGCCAGGTCCGGACGTGTTCACGGTGTGGCAGGGGGAACCGGTCACGCCGGGGGAACTCACGGCGCTGCGCGTCGGCTTGCGCGCCGTTCTCAGTGACGGTGCCCGGCCCGAAGGCGCCAACGACGACGACATTGACCGACTTCTGCTGGCGTACGAGGAGCTCGCGTCCAACGGACTGCGGCACGGACAACAGCCTGTACGAGTGGCTGTCACGACGACCGGTACGGGTTGGTTGCTCGAAGTCAGCGACGCAGCGGCCGACCGGCCGCCTCAGCCGGCGGTGGGCCGGGACGCCAGCAAGGGAGGGCTGGGCCTCTACCTCGTCGCCCGATTGTGCGCGGCTCACGGGTGGACCGTTCGGGGAGACCGCAAGTCCGTCTGGGCGCGGATCGACTTCGCGTCGTCGGGCGCGTTGCAGC
>NZ_JAAKGN010000239.1:0-5065 GCF_011039295.1 Modestobacter sp. KNN46-3
CCGACACGGCGGTGAGGATCCTGGTCCCGTCGATCGTCGCCGGGTCCAGGGCGCTGACATCGGGCAGGTCGTCGTCGTCCCGGGGGCCGGTCACCACCGACGCGGGGCCGTCCTCGGCGCCGAAGGGGAGGCAGGCGACGTACTGGTTGGTGGGGAACCGCATGTCGCTTCGGGAGCAGGCCTGGACGACGGCGAAAGGCTGCGCGGCCCACTGGTCGAGCGTCCGCTGCAGCTGGGCGTCCTGCTGCTCGACCAGGTAGTCGCGCAGCAATGAGGTCGCGGCGAAGCCGGTGGCGGCCAGCGCCGCCGCGACCAGGGCCACCATCAGCGCCACCAGGGTGACCCGCAGGGGGATGCGGGGCGCGGAGCCCCGGACCGGGCGCTCCGCCGGCGCACCCGCGGGCGAGGGGGTCGTCATCGGCTCCACCGGCGTCCTCGGGGCGGTGGCGGTCACGAGCCGCGTGGCAGGCGCAGGGAGTAGCCCACCCCGCGCAACGTGTGCAGCAGCCGGGGTTCGGTGGTGTCGATCTTGCGGCGCAGGTAGGAGATGTAGGACTCGACCACGTTGGCCTCGCCGTTGAAGTCGTAGTTCCACACGTGGTCGAGGATCTGCGCCTTCGACAGCACCCGGCCGGCGTTGGTCATCAGGTAGCGGAGCAGCTTGAACTCCGTCGGCGACAGGCTGACCAGCTTGCCGGCCTTGAGGACCTCGTGCGACTCCTCGTCGAGCTCGATGTCGGCGAAGGTCAGCCTGGGTGCCTCGGTGGCCTGCTGCACGCTCTGGGTGCGGCGCAGCACCGCCCGGATGCGGGCCAGCACCTCGTCGAGGCTGAACGGCTTGGTGACGTAGTCGTCCCCGCCCAGGGTCAGCCCGGTGACCTTGTCGTCGGCGGCGTCCCGGGCGGTCAGGAACAGCACGGGAGTGTGCGACCCGTTCTGGCGCAGCCGGCGGACGACGCCGAAGCCGTCCAGCCCGGGCATCATCACGTCGAGCACGAGCAGGTCGGGGCGGAACTGCTCCGCGACGGACAGGGCCTGCTGCCCGTCCGGCGCGGTCGCCACCTCGAATCCGGCGTACCGGAGGCTCGCCGACAGCAGTTCACGGATGTTCGGCTCGTCGTCGACGACCAGGAGCCGGGCCTCGGGCCGCTGGGCGCCGGGAGCCGGTGAGCTGGAACCGGTGGTGGACACGTCCCCTCCCGATGGACCCTGCGGCAGCGTCGTCATCCCCCCAGCATGCCGCCGGCGACTGCGGCTGTCCTGGACGGCACCTGTGAGGAGCCTGGGTGTCCGGGCTGGGAGGAGGTCACCCGGCCGGGGACATCGCCCGGCCGGCGCGCCAGTACCCGATGGCGTGGTGCTGGCTCCGGCGCAGTCCCCAGCGGCCCCGCAGGTCGGCGCGCACGGCGCGGACGACGGCCGACTCGGCGCCCACCCAGGCGAAGAGGTCCTCACCCGACGGGCGGTGCAGCGCGGCCACCGCGTCGACCAGCAGGGTGCTCGCCTCCGGCGCCGTCCCGGCCCGGTGCAGCCAGCGCAGCTCGACGCCCCTCGGGGCGGTCAGCGGCTGCTCCTCCTGCGGGCCGGCCACCTCGAGCAGGGCCACCCCGCGGGTGTCCGGGGCGGCCGCAGCCAGGATCCGGCTGATCGCCGGGAGCGCGGTCTCGTCGCCGGCCAGCAGCAGCCAGCCGGCGGGGGAGGCGCCCAGGGGTGCGGCGCTGGCCAGGCCCAGCACGGCGCCGGGCGTGGCGGCCGCCGCCCAGGAGGCGGCCGGGCCGTCCCCGTGCAGCACGAAGTCGACGTCGACCTCACCGGCGTCCGGGTCCTGTCGGCGTGCGGTGTAGCTGCGCAGGGCGACGCCGTGGCTGCCCTGCGGCCAGACGATGCGGCCGTCGCGGGCCACGTGCGGCCAGTGCGGGGAGCGGTCGTCGGCGCGGGGGACCAGCAGGGACATCGTGGGTCCGCAGGCCGCGACCACGGCGGCGGACGCGGTCAGGGTGACCCGGCGGACCGCGGGCGTCACGTCGCGCACGGCGGTCACGCTGAGCACGTCGATCGGGCGGACGGCGGGGTCGGCCGCCCCGGCGCCGGGCGCGGCTGCCGTGCGGGCCGGTTCCTCGATCGGTGCCACGTCCTCGGTCGCCACGAGGACCGACCCTAACGGGGCCGGCCCGGCCGGCCCCGGGGGAATGGGGCCAGCCGGGCCGGCGATCATGGACGAGGACCTCACCCAGCGTGACCAGTCGATCGCACTGATCAGGGAAGACGCTGTGTGCGTCCCGTCGAGTGAGCACGCTACGTGACGATCTCGCCGTCGGCACCACCGACCGCGCAGAGACCCCCCGAACGGGTGACCGCCGTCGGGTGGCGGAGCGCCGGTCGACGCGCGTCGGCGCCCGATGTGTGCGCCCGCGCCGCCACGGGCAGGCACACCGGACCGACGGTGCGAGAGGGGGGCCTGACATGGCGGAGGAGTTCTCGAAGGGCGACCACGTGAGCTGGAAGAGCCACGGCGGCACGGCCGAGGGCACGGTGAAGCGCAAGATCACCGAGGACACCGAGGCTGCCGGGCGAACGGTGCGCGCCAGCTCCGACGACCCGCAGTACGAGGTCGAGAGCGAGAAGAGCGGGGGCACCGCCGTGCACAAGCCCAGCGCACTGGAGAAGGACTGAGCGGCGCGGCGACGCCCGCACGGAGGAGGAGAACGTGAGCGAGTCAGACGGCGGCTTCACCGGGAGCCGGAGCACCAAGCACAACCCGCGCATCGACGAGGAGCTCGAGCACGAGGTGCAGGGGATGATGAAGGCGGAGCGGGCCACCCGTTCCGAGGAGTGGCGCGAGGTGGAGCCGGTCGGGGAGGACCAGCCCGACATCGACGCCGACCCGGCCGGCACGTTGGTCGGCGGGGTCCCGCAGGGCATGGACGCGAACGCGGTCGTGGCCCGGGCCGAGCTGTCCCGCTGGCTGGACCGTGCGGACTTCCCCAGCACCGGCCCAGAACTGGTCGAGGCCGCCCGGGACCACCGCGCCCCGGACGTGGTCGCCGAGGAGCTGTCCCGGCTGCCCGAGGGCCAGGTCTTCGAGCGCATCGGGGACGTCGTCCGGGCGCTGGGCTACCCGACGGAGACCTGAGCCCCGACCTGGCCGACCATCGACCGGCGTCGTCCCCTGGGGGCGGCGCCGGTCGGTGCGTTCAGGACGAGCTGTCGGCCTCGGCCGCCTCCTCCTCGGCGATCTCCTCCGCGCCACGGCGACGGAACAGCCGCGATCCCGGGAACCCCTTCACCACCTGGCGCATGTCCTGCACGGTCTCCACCAGGGTGTGCACGTCCGGTGCGACGTCGCTCAGCGTCAGCAGCACCGGGAGCAGGTCCTCGTCGAGGTGCACCACGAGGTCGGGGAGCCGGTCGACCAGGGTGATGATCGCGGTGACCTCGTCGGTGTGCAGCTCCTCGGCGAACCGGGTCAGCACCGGGGCCAGCGTCCTCAACGCGGGGCGGTAGTCCTCCAGCAGCGGGGAGATCGTCGCGAGCAGCGCCTCCGCACGGGCCAGCGTGCCGTCGGCGGCGCCGGCCGTGCCTGCGACTGCGGTGAGCAGCGCATCGGCGGCGTCGGTGGACCGGCCGATCCGGGCGACGGACTCGTCCGCGGCGTCGTTGGTCGCCCCCATCCGGGCGACCGACTGGTCCGCGGCGTCGTTGGTGACCCCGATGCGGGCGACGGCGGCGTCTGCGGCGTCGTTCGTGACCCCGATCCTGCCGACAGCGCCGTCCGCCGCGTCGTTGGTGACCCCGATGCGCGCGACGGCGGCGTCCGCGGCGTCGTTGGTCACGCCGATCCTGCCGACGGCGGCGTCTGCGGCGTCGTTGGTGACGCCGATGCGGGCGACGGCGGCGTCTGCGGCGTCGTTGGTGACCCCGATGCGGGCGACGGCGGCGTCCGCGGCGTCGTTGGTCACGCCGATCCGTGCGACAGACCGGTCAGCGGCGTCGTTGGTGACGCCGATGCGGGCGACGGCGGCGTCTGCGGCGTCGTTGGTGACGCCGATCCTGGCGACGGCGGCGTCTGCGGCGTCGTTGGTGACGCCGATCCTGGCGACGGCGGCGTCCGCGGCGTCGTTGGTGACCCCGATCCGGGCGACGGCCTCGTCGGCGTGGACGCGGGTGACGTCGATGCCGGCGACCGCCACCTCGGCCCGGTCGGCGATGCGTTCCATCCGGTCGACCAGCACCCCGACGCGCTTCAGCAGCTGTTCACCCTCGTTGAGGGCCCCCACCACCCGAGGCAGCAGGGCGAGGGCCTCGGCGACGCCGTCACGGAGGCCCTCGGCGGCGTGCAGCACGTCCGACGGGCCGGGAAAGGGCAACTTCACGGGCCAGACGCTACGGTCCGGCGGGTCGGCCTGCCGGTCGAGAGCCGTGCTCCGTGTGACCGATCCGTTCGTCGCCCGCGCGTCCGGTCGGCCTGGTGGCGCACCGCCCGTATCGTGGAGCGGTCGCGCTGGCGGCGGTCTCCGGCCGTCCCGGGGCGCAGGACGACCACGCAGCGAGCGACTGCGGACAACGACGATGGGATGTCGACGCCGGTGGCGGATCAGCCGACGCGGGACGGGGCCGACGACGGTCCCCGGCGCGGCGACCGACCGACCGGCGCCGTCCCCCCTGTCCCGGGGGGCGAGCCGGGTGCTCCCGGTACCGAGGGCCCGGCCGCGCCGCTGACCGTCGCCGAGCTGCTCGCCCGCTCGGGCACAGGGGTCCGCCGGCGACGCGCGGATCGACGCGAGGCCGGTGAGGCCACCGGCCGTCAGCAGTCGGTCGACGACGCCGGCACCCCGCTGTGGCAGCCGGGGGCGGCCAGGGACGACGGTCCGGTCCGGCCCGGCCGGCCGACGCTCTCGGACGAGCACGGTCCCCGGGGTACGTGGCGGGACCGTCCGCAGCCGTCCGCCGTGCCCTCGCCGCCGGTGCTCCCGACCGGCTGGCAGCCGGCGATGCCCGGACCGACCTCGGACCCGGAACCCGCCCCGCCGGCCGGGCCGAGGTGGCGGTCGCCGGCATCGACGTC
>NZ_JAAKGN010000024.1:0-43550 GCF_011039295.1 Modestobacter sp. KNN46-3
CCTCGGTGGCCGACGACGCCCCGGCCAGCGCAGCCGCGTCCGGCAGCAGCCAGAAGCTCTGGGTGTCGGTGCGCTGCACCGCCGGCAGCTGTCGCCCGGCGAGCACCTCGTCGATCGCCGCGACGACCGGCGAGACGGTCGAGGAGGGACCGGCCGAGGGAGGTGGGTCGGCCGAGGGCGGCGAGACCGAGGTGCCCGACACCGAGGAGCCGGCCGAGGACGAGACGGACGACGGCGCGACCACCCCCGACCCGGAGACGTCCGCCCCGCCCACCGGCAACGGGAACGGCAACGGCGCGGGGAACGGCAACGGGAACGGCAACGGGAACGGCAACGGCGCGGGGAACGGCAACGGGAACGGCAAGCCCAGCAAGGACTGAGCGAGGCGCCCCCCGGCGAGGTCCCGCGCCGGTATGTTGCCCGCCACAGGCCCGGTCCGACGAGGCAGTGGCCATGGGGGGCATCCAGGGTCATGAGCGCGGGGGCGAACAGGTCGGACAACCCGATCGGCAACGGGGGTCCTGGCGCGCACCTGGCGGTGTCGTCCCCTGATCACGCGGCGCTCTTCGCCGCGATGCCCACCCCCTACCTGGTGCTGACGCCGCAGCTGGTCATCGTCGACGCCAACCCGGCCTACCTGGCCAACACCGGTCGGACCCTGGCCGAGTTGGTCGGGCGGCCGGTCTTCGAGGCGTTCCCCGGCAACCCCGACTCGACCGCCCCCGACGCCAGTGGCAGCCGCATCCGGGCGTCCCTGGAGCGGGCCCGGGACACCTGCCGCCCGCAGACCCTGCCCGTCCAGGAGTTCGACATCCCCGACGGCTCCGGTGGCTTCACCAAGCGGTTCTGGAGCCTGATCAGCGTCCCGGTGCCGGACGACGAGGGGCGTTGCCGGCACCTGCTCCAGCGGGTCGAGGACATCACCGACTACGTGCGCCAGCAGGCCATGTCCGACCACCCCAGCGGCCGGGGGCAGCGCTGGCACCGCCGGGTGCTGGAGGTGGAGAGCGACCTCTTCGCCCGCGGCGCCGAGCTCCGCGCCGCCCGGCAGGCCGAGGCGGACACCGCGCGCCGACTCGCCGCCCTCTCCGGCGTGGCGTTGGCCCTGGGGCGGGCGGAGACCCTCGACGACCTCGCCCGGGTGGTCAACGAGCGCGGCCTGGTCGTGCTGGGCGCCCACGGCGGCGTGCTCGGGGTCTGCGACGGCGAGGGCCGGTTGCGGCTGGTGCTCACCGACGGCATCGCCCCGGTCGGCGTCGGCCCGGAGACGGTGCTGCCCTTGGACGGGCCCTACCCCAGCTGCGTCGCGGCCCGCACGGGGGCGCGGGTGGTCCTGCCCGACCGCGCGGCCACCGAGGCGTTCTCGCCCGAGCTGGCCCGGCTGTCCGCGGCGACCGGCGTCCAGGCCTGGGCCGCGGTGCCGTTGGAGAGCGGTTCCCGGCGGATCGGGTCGCTGAGCGTGGGCTGGATGCACCCCCCGGCACTGGCGCAGAGCGACCTCGAGCTGCTGCACGCGCTGGCCGCCCAGTCCGCGCTGGCGCTGGAGCGGATCCGGGCCCGGGCGGACGAGCGGGCCCAGCACGCCGTGGTCGAGGGCATGGCGGAGGCGCTGCAGCGCAGCCTGCTCACCGAGCCGCCCGAGGCCGACGACCTGCAGGTCGCCGTCCGGTACCTGCCGGCGGCGTCGCTGGCCCAGGTGGGCGGGGACTGGTACGACGCCTTCCTGCTGGGCGACGGCCGGCTCGCCCTGGTGATCGGGGACGTCACCGGGCACGACCGGCACGCGGCGGCGGCGATGGCACAGGTCCGCAACGTGCTCCGGGGCGTCGCGCACAGCCGGCGCGGCGCCCCCGGTGCGGTGCTCAGCGCGCTGGACCGGGCGCTGCAGGACCTGCAGGTGGCCACCCTCGCCACCGGCGTCCTGGCCACGGTCGAGGAGGTGGGCACCGGCGACCGGCTGCTGCGCTGGAGCAACGCGGGGCACCCACCGCCGCTGCTGCTCGAGCCCGACGGCACGGTCACCGTGCTCGAGCGTGAGCCGGACCTGCTGCTGGGCGTCGACCCGTCCGTCCTGCGCAGCGACCACACCCAGCTGCTCGTGCCCGGTTCGACGGTCGTCCTCTACACCGACGGGCTGGTGGAGCGCCGGGGCGCCGTGCTGGACGACGGCACGGCCTGGCTGGCCCAGGCGCTCGCCCAGTGGGCGCACCTCCCGCTGGAGGAGCTGTGCGATCGGCTGCTCGCGGAGCTCGACGGCTCCGTGGACGACGACGTCGCGGTGCTGGCGGTGCGGGTGCGAGGGTAGTGCCCGTGCTCAGCCCGCCGTGCCCCCGGCCCACCGGGACGGGACCAGGCGGTGCCCGGCGGCCCGGCAGCCGAGGACCAGGCAGGTCGCTGCGGCGGCCAGTGCGACCCGGCCGGACGACGCGTCGACCCCGCCGAGCAGCAGCCCGACGCCGGCGGCGGCGAGCGCGGCGGTGAGCCACTGGTCCTGCCGGCGGCGCAGCCCCACCACCGCCAGGGCCAGGGCAGCGAGGACGGCGACCCGCGCCGGGTGCCCGGCACCGGACACCTGCCCGGACCACGGCAACCCCAACGAGGCGAGGGCCAGCACCCCGGCGCCGAGGAACCAGCCGCGGCCCCGGGTCACTCGGGACGGCCCGGGGCCAGCACCACCGCGGCGCCCGTGGCGGCCAGGGCGGCGGTGAGCCAGAAGCCGCGGTCGCTGGCGACGAGCGGGAGGGCGATCAGCACCCAGAAGGCGGCGAGGGCGACCAGGCCACCGGCCCCGACCCGCCACGCCGTCCGGGCGGACTCCCGCCGCCCGGCCAGGGCGACGGCTGAGGGCACCAGCGCGACGAGGGCGGCGACGGTGGCGAACGCCGACCACGTGGGCACGACGTCCCACAGCGACTGGTTGACGAAGTCGAGGTTGAGCCCCAGTTCGAGCAGTGCGAGCCCGAGCACGCCGAGCAGGAGGGCCACCAGCTCCTTGCCGGGCCGGCCCGAGGAGCGGACGGCGGCGAGGCGGGAACGGACCGAGGACGACGAGGACCCGCCGTCCTGCGCGCCTGCTGACGGAGTGCCGGGTGCGGTGCCGGGGGTGGTGGCCGGGCCCGGGACCGGTGGCGGGGTGGCTGTGGACCCGGGGCCGACGTCGACCGCGCCGGTCCCGTGCACGGCGGTCGGCGGGTCGTAGGAGGGGTGGTACGGCGGGTGGCTGCCGTGCGCTCCGGCGTCCGGCTGCTCCGGCTCGACCGTCTGGCGCTGGCTGGGCGGCAGCAGGATCGACTGGGTGCGTGGATCGTCGGTCGTGCCGGTCACCGCGGGCTCGGTGGCCGGGTGCTCGGTGACGGCGTGCTCGGTGACGGGGTGCCCGGTGGTGGCGTGCTGGTCCCCGGCCGGCTCGTCGGCAGAGTGCCGGGTCGCGCCGGTCGGTGCCGGTCCCGGCTGCGGCTGTGGCTCGGGGATCGGCGGGTGCGGCTGGCTCACGTGTCCTCCTCGTGGGGTGCGCCGAGGCGCCGACGGCCTGGTCGGACCGGGCTGGACGGCGGGGCAGGGCGCTGGACACCGTAGCCGCGGAGGGCCACCGGGAGCCTGCCCCCGCGCCGTGGTCCGGCCGCCCGCCTAGGGTCGGTCCCGTGGCAGCACGCGCGGGCATCGTCGTCACCGGCACCGAGGTGCTCACCGGCCGGGTGGCCGACCGCAACGGGCCGTGGCTGGCCGAGGCGTTGCGCGCCCGAGGCGTCGACGTCGGTTCGGTCGTCGTCGTCGGGGACCGGCCCGAGGACCTGCGGGCCGCCCTCGGCTTCCTGGCCGGTGCCGGCACCGACCTGGTGATCACCACCGGCGGGCTGGGGCCGACGGCCGACGACCTGACCGCCGCCCTGGTCGGTGACTTCCAGGGCCGGCCCTCGGCGCTGGACCCGGCCCTGGAGCAGCGGATCGCCGAGGTGGTCGCCCGGCTCAGCGCCCGCCGCGGCTGGCGGATGGACCCGGCGTCGACCGCGGCCGGGGTCGCCAAGCAGGCGCAGGTCCCGGCGGGCGCCACCGTGCTGGAGCCGGTCGGCACGGCGCCGGGCCTCGTCGTCCCGGTGGCCGACGGCCGGACCGGCCCCCCGGTGCTGGTGCTGCCCGGGCCGCCGTCGGAGCTGCAGGGCATGTGGCCGGCGGCGCTGGAGGCCGAGCCGGTGCGCCGGGCGCTGGCCGGGGCCACCGAGCTGCGCCAGTCGACGCTGCGGTTGTGGGGCACGCCGGAGTCGGAGCTGGCGGCCACCCTGCGCCGGGTCGAGGACCAGCTGACCGACCTGGAGGTCACCACCTGCCTGCGGGACGGCGAGCTGGAGATCGTGACCCGGTACGGCCCGGACGCCGAGCCGGCGCAGCAGCGGCTGGTGCAGGCGGTCACCGCCGACTTCGGCGACACGCTGTTCAGCGGCGGCCCCACGGTGGACGAGCTGGTCGCCGCCGCCCTGGACGAGCGTGGGTGGACGGTGGGCATCGGCGAGTCGTGCACCGGCGGGCTGCTCACCGCGCGGTTCACCGCGCCGCCGGGCTCGTCGCGCCGGGTGCTCGGCGGGGTGGCGGCCTACGCCGACGACGCCAAGACGCAGCTGCTCGACGTGCCGGCCGGCATGCTGGCCGCCGCGGGTGCGGTCAGCCCGGAGGTCGCCGCCGCGCTCGCCGAGGGCGCCCGGCGCCGGTTCGGCGCCGACGTCGGGGTGGGCGTCACCGGGATCGCGGGTCCGGGTGGCGGTACGGCGGAGAAGCCGGTCGGCACCGTCCACCTGGCCGCCGCCGGCCCGGACGGCGCGGCCGCCCGCTCGCTGACCCTGCTCGGGTCACGGGAGGCGGTGCGCCAGCGGACGACGACGCTGGCCCTGCACCTGCTGCGCCAGCTCCTGCTCGGCGGCCCCGCGGCCTGACGGCGGGTCAGGCCGGGTCGCCGTCCCGGCCCACCACCCGGCTGCGGCGCTCGAGGAACAGCACGTCGTGCCAGCTCGCCCGCCCGTCGACGACCCGGCGGCCGATCCGTTCACGACGGCCCACCACCCGGAACCCGAGCCGCTCGTGCAGCGCCAGGCTGGCCGTGTTGGCGGGGAACACCCCGGCTCGGATCGTCCAGATGCCGTCGGCCTCGGTCGAGTCGATCAGCCGCTGCAGCAGCAGTCGCCCGATGCCCCGGCCGGCTGCGTGCGATGCGACGTAGACCGAGTGGTCGACCACGCCGGCGTAGGCCGCCCGCGGCGACTCGCGGGTGCACGCCACCCAGCCGAGGACCGTGCCGCTGCCGTCGGTGGCCACGTGCCGGTGACCGGGCAGGCGGGAGGAGTCGAAGGCCGCCCAGGTCGGTGGCCCGGTCTCGAAGGTGGCGAGGCCGGTGGCGATGCCGGCGGCGTGGATGTCGCGGACGGCGGGCCAGTCGTCCGCCGTCATCGCGCGGAGGACCGGTGAGGGGGAGGACCCGGGCACGCCGCCATCCTCGCGTCCGGCCCGGGCGGCGCTGAGCCGGGGTTCCACGTGGAACCTGACCTGCGCGGTGGGCGGGCGCGGGGCATGCTGGTCGGGCGCGGATGGACCGGCCTGGGTCACTCTCGGGGGCGGACCCCGGTCGTCAGCCCGCCCGGGTGTCAGTCGGCAGCTGGGCGGGCACCCGTCCGGGGTGACCACAGTGACCCTGCACGCCACCGGCCCGGCCGACCCCGGCGAGGTGTGGGACCGCTTCGTGCACCCCGCCCGCTGGCCGGAGTGGTCCCCGCAGATCAGCCGGGTGGAGGCCACCGCCCCCCGGATCGCCCAGGGCGTCACCGGCCGGGTGCACGACCCGCTGCACACCTCCGTTCCGTTCGTCGTCGACGAGGTGTCCGACGCGGCGCGGTGGTGGAGCTGGCAGGTCACCGTCGGGCCGACCCGGCTGGGGCTGGCGCACTGGGTGAGCGCGGGCCCGGACGGCGGGACGACGACCGGCCTGCGGATCAGCGGTTTCGCGCCCCTGGTGCTCGGCTACGCCCCGCTGGCCCTGCTGGCGATCAAGCGGTTGGTGACCATCACGACCTGAGCGTCCGGTGCGTCTCGTACGGTGCCGGGGTGAGCTGGTCGCGGTGCTGTCGTCGGTGCGTCGGAGCGGCCCGGTGACCGGCCGCCGTCGGCGTCGGGCGACGGCCCCGGGCGGCACGCCCACCGCGGTCGTGCGCCCACCGGTCCCGCCGGTGGACCCCGACCGGCAGACTGGGCCGATGACCGAGATCCTCGACGACGCGACCGGATCGGTGGACGGGCACGAGGGGTTCTCGTCCGAGGGGCCGCGCCCGTCGCTGGACCTGCTGGTGTGGGACGCACCGAACATCGACATGACCTTGGCGAACGTGATCGGCGCGCGCCCGACCGCGGCGTCCCGGCCGCGGTTCGACGCGATCGCCGCGTGGTTCGTCGAGGGCGCCGAGGAGCTCGGGGCGGTACAGCCGCCGGAGGTCGAGGCCTGCGTCTTCGCCAACGTGCCGCCGCAGCACGCCACCTCCCTGCAGCGCTGGGTGGAGGCGCTGCGCAGCTTCGGCTACGCCGTCTTCGCCCGGCCCAAGCTCCAGCCCGACGACGACATCGACCAGTCGATGCTCGACCACATCAGCGTGCGGGCGCACAGCCACCAGCTGCGCCGCCTGGTCGTCTTCTCCGGTGACGGCCGGAACTTCGCCGAGCCGCTCGAGGACCTGGCGCGCGCGGGCACCGAGGTGGTCGTCGTCGCGTTCAGCGAGGTCGCCGGCTACGCGATCAGCTCCGAGCTGCTGCAGTTCGTCGACATCGAGGACGTGCCCGGGGCGTTCGTCGAGCCGCTGGACCGCGTCCGGCTGGACGCCCTGCCGACGGACGGCGCCTGGCTGCGCCCGACCAAGAGCCTGCGGGACGCCGCCGGTCTCTTCGCCGCCCGCCGAGGCTGACGGAGGCCGGTCAGGCCGCGCGGGTGCCGCCGATCCCGGTGTCGTCGCCGAACTCCGAGACGCCCGGGGCCGTGGCGGTGGTGCGCGCAGCGTCATCGGGCCGACCTCGACCACCGCGGTCCGCAGCCTCGTCCAGCCGCGTGGCGGCGCTCTCGGCCGGTACGTCGACGACGCTCATCCGGGAGTTGGCGTAGGTGGTCACGGCGTAGAGGAAGACGACCACGCCGAGCATCTCGAGCACCTCTTCGGCCGTGGTGGCCAGGACGTACGGAGCGGACAGCATCCCGCGGTCGTCGGCCAGCCAGCTGCCCACCACCTCCATGCCGATGGCGCCGCCGACGTAGAGGGTCCCCGCCACGACGATGAGGAGCCCGATCCGTCCGGGGAGCCCGCGGAGGAAGCGGACGTACGCGGCGGCGAAGACGACCACCAGCGGGGCGGCCAGCACCCACCAGCCGAAGGTGAAGACCCCGCTCGTCTCCACGACCTTGCCCACCTGGTGGTTGGCGCGCTCGTGCAACCGCAGCAGCTCGTCGACCGAGAGGTAGCAGAACGCCGCGGCGAGGACCGTCCAGTGCCACCGCCAGCGGTCGCGGGTCCGGTGGGCCCACGCGGCCACTCCGGCCGCCGATGCAGCGGCCGCCAGCAGCAGGGCCGAGGAGAACCACGTCGGGAGGTTCGCCTCCCGGTTGACGCTGAGCAGGTCGAGCACCCCGGAGCGCATCCCCGCCGCCAGCTGGCCCGGCGTGTCGGCGCCGAGCACGACGAGGTTCAGCACGAGGCTGACGGCTCCCAGCAGGAGGCTCACCCCGGCCAGGACCACGAGCAGACGCCGCGGCCGGATGACGGTGAGCATGGTGGGTCCCTGCAGTCGACGCCCCGATCGCAGCGGCGACCCAGGTCCCCGAGCACAGTAGGTCGGTCGACGAACAGTTGACAACTGGGGGACTCCTGCGTGAACAGGAGGTGACCAACCGGTGCTGGGGCAGTAGCGGCGGACCGCACCGGCGTCCCGGTCGGTACGGCTAGCGGCGGGCCAGCCGGCGGACGCCGCCGGTGTAGGGCATCGAGTAGTGCGCGAAGACGTCGGGCTCCTGCTCCACGGTGAGCTCGCCGTCGGTGTCGATGGACGGCGCGTTCTTGGTGAGGTCCTTGGACACGGTGACCCGGATGTGGTCGGGGGCCACGGTGGCGCCGGTCAGCGGCACGAAGGTCAACTGGCGCCGGCCGATGAAGCCGGTGACGACCGCGGCGAAGAAGGGCTGGTCGGTGGTGGTGTCCACGTACACCGACTCCAGCGTCCCGATCTTGCTCCCGTCCGGGTCGACGACGTTCAGGGTGCGCCAGTCACGGATGTTCTCGGCCGGGAACACGGGGCCCTCCTGGGGTCTCGGGACAGATGCCCCTCCATGCCCGGTGCCGTGGCCGCGCAACCCCGCAGCGACTGCCTGGGCCGGGGCGGGTACCGGGTGGGCCATGGCACGCCAGGAGCTCGTGGTGATGGTCGGCCTGCAGGGGTCGGGCAAGTCCCGGTGGGTCACCGAGCACCTGGCCGGCACGCACGCGGTGGTCAGCAAGGACCACTGGCCGAACGCCCGGCGTCGTGAGGCCCGTCAGCAGCGGACCGTGGCCGCCCTGCTCGCCCAGGGCGCCAGCGTCGTCGTCGACAACACCTCGCCGTCGCCGGCCGAGCGGGCGCCGCTCGTCGCGTTGGCGGCGGCCGCAGGCGTCCCGGCCCGGGCGGTGTTCCTCGACGTCCCGCTGGAGACCTGCCGGGCCCGCAACGAGGCCCGCGAGGGGCGGGCGAGGGTGCCGCTGGTCGGGCTGTACAGCGCGGCCGGGCGGCTCACCGCGCCGAGCACCGCAGAGGGGTTCAGCGAGGTGACGGTGGTGCGGAGCTGAACCCCTGCCCCCCGTCAGGCCCCAGCCGGGCCGGAGGAGGAGCGGGGCCGGGGGACCGCGGCGGCGGACAGCCCGGAGGGCAGCCGGGCCCACACGTGCTTGCGCTGGGCGTCGCTGCACCAGCCGTAGTCGATCGACAGCTGGGCCACCATCGGCAGCCCCATCCCCCCGTACGCCGGGTCGCGGTCGACCGCGGGGCGCGGCGGGGCGTCGGGCGAGCCGTCGGTCAGCACGATCAGCCAGCCGGTCGGGACGGCGACGATCACTGCCACCACCGCACCGCCACCGTGTCGCAGCGCGTTCGAGCTGAGCTCCTCGAACACCAACAGCAGTCCCTCACGCGCGTCTTCGGTGGACCGGGCGGCCAGGGACGGGTGGGCGAGCCGGGCCCGCAGGTCCATCCGGACCCGGGACGCGTCGTGCACCGTCGGGAGCTCCCACCGCCAGACGTCGCCGTCCTCGTGGGGCACGTCGGCCGCCGGCCAGACCAGTGCACTCACTCTTCGGTCCTCTCGCCGGCTGGTGTCTCGCCGCCACCATGGTGGCGGAGACGCCAACGGCGTGCAGCACGGGGGGTCACGTGCCGGGTGGGGACGGTCAGCGCCGCGCCTGGTCCGCCTCGTCCCCGTCCAGCTCAGCGACGCCGGGCATCCCCTGGACGTCCAGCCGCAGGAGCAGGCCGGTCAGCTCCAGCGGCCCGGTGACGATGCGGCTGGTCGCGATGACCCCGACGTGCTTGCCGGCGGCCTCCGGGTGCTGGCTCACCCACACCAACGCCGTGACCCCGGCGGACCCGAAGAAGGTGACCCCGGACAGGTCGATGGTGAGCAGGCGCTCCGCCTGGCGCAGCGCGGCCAGCAGGGTCTGCTGCAGCAGCGGGTTGCTGGCGGCGTCCAGCTCGCCGGACACGGAGGCGATGACCTGCCCCGGTTCCGGGCCGTCGGCGAGCCGCACCTGGAACGGCGCCTCGTCGGCTGCCGACCTGACCGTCTTGATGGGTCCTCCTCCAGACCGGGACACGTGCGCAGTGTCCGCCACCGATCGTCTCCCGTCGGCACGTGCCCGCGGAGCGGGCCGGGTCGAGTCACTACCCCGATCGAGGCACGCCAGTCGCCGTACCCGGTCAGGAAGGTCATCACTTCGTCACCTGTCGAGCTCGCATCCGTGGGACGGGTGTGACACGGTGACACACGGTCGAAATGAGGCCGCCGGTGCGGTAGGGCCCGCGTCCGGCGGTGGAGCACCCCTGCAGACGCGCCGTGCGCGCCGGGGGTGCACGCCCACCAGGCCGCCCGAGTCCTCGCCAGACCGAGTGCGGCGCCATCAGGACGACGACCACCCGGCCCAGCGTGGCCTGGGTGCGGAGAGGGGGTGGGCCGATGTGGGAGTACCTCGTCGACCGGCGCGGGCTGATCGCCTTCCAGGCCTTCCAGCACGTCAGCCTGGTCGTGCAGTGCGTGCTGCTGGCCACCGTGATCGCGATCGGGCTGGCGGTGCTGGCCTACCGCAGCCCGCGGCTCACCGGGCTGGCCAACGGACTCTCGGCGATCGGGCTGACCATCCCCTCCTTCGCGCTGCTGGGCATCCTGCTGGCGCCCTTCGGGTTCGGGATCACCCCGGCCGTGCTGGCGGTGACGTTCTACGCGGCGCTGCCGATCCTGCGCAACGCCGTCGTCGGCCTGGCCGGCGTCGACCGCTCGCTGGTGGAGTCGGCCCGCGGCATCGGGATGAGCCGGATGAGCACGCTGCTGCGGATCGAGCTGCCGCTCGCGTGGCCGGTGATCCTGGCCGGCATCCGGGTCTCCACCCAGATGGTCATGGGCATCGCCGCGATCGCCGCCTACGTGCTCGGCCCCGGCCTGGGCAGCTTCATCTTCTCCGGACTCTCCCGGCTGGGCGGTGCGAACGCACTGAACGCCACGCTCGTCGGGACCATCGCGATCGTCCTGCTCGCCCTCGTCCTGGACGTGGTGCTGGTGCTGGTCGGTCGCCTGACCACCTCGAGGGGCATCCGTGTCTGAGACCACCGCTGAGCGCGGCGGCGCCACCGCAGCCGCAGCCGCACCCGCCAGCACCGAGCGCCAGGTCAGCGGCGTGTCGATCCGGCTCGAGGGCGTGACCAAGAGCTACTCCGGGCAGGGGAAGCCGGCCGTCGACTCGGTCGACCTGGACATCCCGGCCGGTCAGATGGTCATGTTCGTCGGGCCCTCGGGCTGCGGGAAGACCACGCTGCTGAAGATGCTCAACCGGCTGGTCGAGCCCACCAGCGGCAAGATCTTCCTGGGCGACGAGGACGTCACCGGGCAGGACGCCGACCAGCTGCGCCGCCGGATCGGGTACGTCATCCAGGCCGGTGGGCTCTTCCCGCACATGACCGTGGGCACCAACATCGGGCTGGTCCCGGGGATGCTCAAGTGGGACCGGAAGCGGATCGCCGCCCGGGTCGACGAGCTGCTCGAGCTGGTCGGCCTGGACCCCGAGGTCTACCGCGACCGCTACCCGCGTGAGCTCTCCGGTGGCCAGCAGCAGCGCGTCGGGGTCGCCCGGGCGCTCGCCGCCGACCCGCCCGTGCTGCTGATGGACGAACCGTTCGGCGCGGTGGACCCGATCACCCGCCAGCGCCTGCAGGACGAGCTGATCCGCATCCAGGAGGAGCTGGGCAAGACGATCGTCTTCGTCACCCACGACTTCGACGAGGCGGTCAAGCTCGGCGACCGGATCGTCGTCTTCGACGTCGGCGCCCGCGTCGCGCAGTACGACACCCCGGAGGCGATCCTCGCCGACCCGGCGGAGGAGTACGTCGCCGACTTCGTCGGCGCCGGCGCGACCCTGAAGCAGCTGACCCTGACCCGGGTCGGGGACGTCGAGCTGATCCACCCCCAGCAGGCCCAGGTCGGCGAGGACGCCGCCGAGGTCGTCCGCCGCGCGTCGGCCGCCGGGGAGAAGTACGTCGTGGTCACCGACCGCCGTGGCCGGCCGATCAGCTGGCCGTCGCTCGCGGAGCTGTCCCGGGTGGCCACCGTGCCGGACACCGTGGACGAGAAGCTCCCGGTGGTCGGGCTGCGCTCCACCCTCAACGACGCCCTGGACACGATGCTCGCCGCCAGTCAGGGCGGTGTCGTCGTGACCGGCCGGGACGGCGTCGCCGGCGTCATGGTGGTGGAGACGGTGATGGCCGCGATCCAGCGCACCCGCGACGAGGTGGAGGGATGACGGCGCCCCGCCCCGCGGCCACCGAGGCGTACCCCGACACCGAGATCGACGACGCGCTCGCCCAGACCCAGACGCCGGCCCGCGGTGACTCGGACGAGGCCCGCGGTGCCTGGCGAGGACTGCTCGTGCAGCCGGTCCTCGTGCTGGCCGGGGTGCTGGCCTTCGTCATCTGGCGGTCGACCGCCGAGCTCGCCGACACCGAGCAGCGCCAGCTCGGCTGGGGCGTGCTGGGCCGCAGCATCCTGGAGCACCTGCAGCTCACCCTGTTCGCCGCCGTCATCGTGCTGCTGATCGGCATCCCGCTGGGCGTGCTGCTCACCCGCGGGCCGTTCCGCCGGGCCACGCCGCTGGTGCTGGGCGTGGCCAACACCGGCCAGGCCGCCCCGGCGATCGGGCTGTTCGTGCTGCTGGCCACCTGGCTGGGCTTCGGCTTCCGGTCCGCGGTCGTGGCCCTCGTGCTCTACACGGTGCTGCCGGTGCTGCGGAACACCATGGTCGGGCTGCAGGGCGTCGACGCCCGCCTGGTCGAGGCCGGCCGGGGGATGGGCATGAGCGCCCTCGCCGTCCTGCTGCGGGTGGAGCTGCCGCTGGCCGTCCCGGTCATCCTGGCCGGCGTCCGCACCGCCCTGGTGCTGCTCGTCGGCACCGCCACGCTGGCGACCTTCATCAGCGGCGGCGGGCTGGGCCAGCTGATCACCACCGGCATCAACCTCTCGCTGGACAGCCTGCTGTTCAGCGGTGCCGTCCTCGTCGCCCTGCTCGCGCTGGCCATCGACTGGTTCGGTCGCGTCGTGGAGCACGTCGCCCGACCGAAGGGACTCTGATGCGGACCCGCGCAGCCGCCGCGTCCTCGCTCGCGGCAGCCACCCTGCTCACCGGGTGCGGTCTGCAGGCCGCCACGCAGTACACCCCGGCGTCCGCGCCGGCCGACATCCAGCCGATCGAGGGGGTGGCGGGCGAGGAGATCGTGGTGGGGTCGAAGAACTTCACCGAGCAGCTGATCCTCGGCAAGATCGCCGTGATCGCGCTGCAGACCGCCGGGTTCGACGTCGTCGACCGGACCAACATCCCCGGCTCCGTGCCGGCTCGTCAGGGCATGGTCAACGGCGAGATCGACATGGAGTGGGAGTACACCGGCACCGCGTGGCTCTCCTACCTCGGCGAGGCCGCACCGATCGCGGACCCGCTGGAGCAGTACGAGGCCGTCCGGGACGCCGAGCTGGCCAACGGCCTGACCTGGCTGCCACCCGCGGAGGCCAACAACACCTACGCCTTCGCCGTCCGCAGCGAGGCGGTCGACGACCTCGGCGGGATCAGCACGCTGTCGGAGATCGCCGAGCTGCCCGTGGAGGAGCGCACGTTCTGCGTGGAGAGCGAGTTCGCCAGCCGCAACGACGGGTTCGTGCCGATGCTGGAGACCTACGGACTGGAGCTCGGTGATGCGCAGGGCGTGCCGCGGGACAACGTCAGCACGCTGGACACCGGCGCGGTCTACGAGGCCACCGACCAAGGGCAGTGCAACTTCGGCGAGGTCTTCACCACCGACGGCCGGATCACGGCGCTGGACCTGACGGTGCTCGAGGACGACCGGGCGTTCTTCCCCAACTACAACATCTCGCCGGTGCTGCTCACCGAGACCTTCGAGGAGCACCCCGAGCTGGCCGACCTGTTCGGGCAGATCACCCCGCTGCTGACCAACGACGTGCTGCAGGAGCTGAACGCCCGGGTCGACGTGGCCGGCGAGCAGCCCGGGGACGTCGCGCTGGAGTGGATGGTCTCCGAGGGGCTCGTCGAGCCGGCCTGATCAGGTCCGCTCGGCCAGCCCGCACAACCGGCTGACCAGGAACTCCACCGCCGCCTCGCTGTCGACGTCCTCGGCCACCGCCACCGCGGTGGCCGAGGACGACGTCGTCCGGCGGTCCACCAGGGTCTGCCCGCGCCCGGCGCCGTGCCCGGTGTCCACCACGATGTCCCGGCGCACCGCCGTCAGCGTGCCCGGCACGATCGCCTCGGTCAGCGCCAGGGCGTCGTGCACCACCACCCCCTCGACGCCGTAGCTGCTGCGGGCGTGGTCGACGTACTGCTGCAGGACCGCCGCCGCCCGGTCGCCCACCGGGCCGGCCGCGGCGAACCGGGCGATCCCCGCTGCCGTGAGCACCGTGGGCAGGGTGACGTCCAGGCCGACCAGCACGGTCGGCAGGCCCGCACCGAACACCGCTGCGGCGGCCTCCGGGTCGGCCCACACGTTGAACTCCGCGGCCGCGGTCACGTTGCCGCCGCGGGTCGCCGAGCCGCCCATCACCACCAGCCGGCCGATCCGCGCCGCCGCCTCCGGGTACACCCCCAGCAGCAGGGCGATGTTGGTCAGCGGGCCGATCGCGGCGACGGTCACCGGCTGCTCGCTGGCCAGCAGCAGCTCCGCCAGCGCCACGACCGCGGGCCGGGGGTCGACCGCGGCCGGGGACGGGGGCAGGACGACGCCGCCGAGGCCCGCCTCCCCGTGCACGTGGCCGGCCCGCCGCGGCTGGGGGAAGACCAGCGAGGTGCGGGCGCCTGCGGCCACCGGCACGTCCGACCGGCCCGCCAGGTGCAGCACCCGCAGCGCGTTCTCGGTGGTCTCGGCCAGGCCGACGTTGCCGTGCACCGTCGTCACCAGCTGCAGGTCGACCTCGGGACTGGCCAGGGCGAGCAGCACGGCCAGTGCGTCGTCGATGCCCGGGTCGGTGTCGATCACCAGCGGGGTGCGCATCCGCCCATCCCACCAGACCGGCCCGACACGCCGGTGCGCCGGATCGGCGGCCGAGGTCACCGCCCGGCGATCGACCGGCTGACCTGCGGTTTCGTCCGGTTCTGTCGACAAGTGCCCGGGTCCGGAGGTGGGTCATCGACCGCTGCGGAGGGGTCGGGCAACGGTTGGGTCACGCGGTCGTGAGGGGGTGTCCCGAACGGGGGTCCCAGGGCTCCGTCGTCCGTAACTTCTTCCTTGCCCGCGGCCCCTTCCCCGGCCGCGGCGACTACTTCCCGGGAGGGCAGCACGTGGCGATCCAGATGGCACCGGTCCGGTCGACCGAGCTGCCCGCTGCCCGGGACACCGGCCGGCTCGGGCTGTTCGGCACCGACACCCCGGCGCCCAACACCACCGACCTGGCGTTCGGCCTGGCGATCGGCCTCGCCATCGGCGTGCTCGGCATGGGTCCCAGCCCGCTCGCGGACGACGACGTCCCGGTGCGCCTCCCCCGCTCCCGGCGGCGTCAGCTGGCCCGCCTCGCCGCCACCTGGGGCGCCGGCGGCGACGGTGCACACCTCGCCTGGCGTGCGACGCCGCTGCCGGTCTACCGGCTGACCGACGGGCCGGACCGGTCCGTCTCCCGCCCGGCGCCCGGCCCGGCGGCCGCCGCCCCGGTGGCAGAGCGCGCCCCTGCCCCGTCCGCGCCGCCGGCCCCGGACCACGAGCTGGAGACGGCGATCGAGTTCGCCACCGACTTCTCCGTCGACCTGCTCACCACCCCCGCCCGGCTGGCCGCGCCCCCGTCGCGGCTGACCGCCCCGGTGCGGCAGCTGGTCAGCCGCCTGCGCGGCGTGCGCCGGCGGGCCGCGGCCTGGGGCGGTGGCGCGAACGGCGCCTCCCTCAGCTGGGACAGGCCGGTCGCGCCCCGGACGCACCAGCTGACGCTGCCGGCGCTCCCCGAGCCCCGGCACTCCGACATCGACCTCCGGCACAGCGACATCGACCTCCGGCACAGCGACATCGACCTCCGCCATCGAGCCCCGGACGACGACGAGGTCGTGCCGCTCCGAGAGGCGCCCAGCACCCCTGCCACACCGCCGTCGCCTCGCAGTGCGAACCGGCCACACTTCTTTAGGGTGGCTACATGTTCACCACGCGGCCGGAGCTCGCCGGCACCTTCGGGATGGTCGCCTCGACGCACTGGCTCGCCAGCGCCGCGGGCATGGCGACCCTCGAGGCCGGTGGGAACGCGTTCGATGCCGCGGTCGCTGCGGGCCTCACCCTGCAGGTGGTCGAGCCGCACCTCAACGGCCCGGGGGGTGAGGTGCCGATCCTCTTCGCCCGGAGCCCGCGGGCAGCCGCCGGCGCGGGGGTCCCCGTGGTCCTGTCCGGTCAGGGGGTCGCCCCCGCCGGCGCGACGATCGACGCCTTCGGGGACCTCGGTCTCGACCTGGTCCCGGGCACCGGTCTCCTCGCCGCCACCGTGCCCGGCGCTCTCGGCGCCTGGCTGACCCTCCTGCGCGACCACGGCACCCTGCCGCTGGGCGCCGTCCTCCGCTTCGCCATCGAGTACGCCGAGCACGGCCACCCGGTCCACCCCCGGGTCGCCGCGACCGTCGCCTCGGTCTCCGAGCACTTCCGCACCCACTGGCCGACCTCGGCCGCCACCTGGCTCGCCCCCGACGGAGCACCCCCCACCGCCGGCCGCCTGTTCCGCAACCCGGTCCTCGCCTCGACCTACCGCCGACTGCTCGACGCAGCGCGCGGACCCTCCCGAGAGGCGCAGATCGACGCGGCACTGGCTGCTTGGTACACGGGGTTCGTCGCCGAGGCGATCGACGAGTTCTCCCGTTCCCCGGTGATGGACGACTCCGGTCGTGCCCACCGCGGCTTCCTGACGGGTGAGGACCTGGCCAGCTGGGCCCCGAGGTACGAGCCGCCGGTCACCCTCGACTGGCAGGGGTGGACGCTCGCGAAGGCCGGGCCGTGGTCCCAGGGCCCGGCGCTGCTCCAGGCGCTCGCGATGCTGGACGGCCACCCGGCAGCAGGGGCCGGGGCCGGGTACGCATCGGGCACCGCCGATGCCGATCTGGTCCACGCCGGCGTGGAGGCGGTGAAGCTGGCGATGGCCGACCGGGAGGCCTGGTACGGGGACACGGCCGAGGTCCCGGTGGACGACCTGCTGTCCACGAGCTACACCGAGCAACGGCGGGCGCTGATCAGCGACCGGGCCAGCACCGAGCTGCGGCCTGGCTCGCCAGGGGGGCGCCCGCCCCGGCTCCCCGGGTTCGTCACCGCCGGCGGCCGTGCCTCGTCCGGCCCGATCGCGGGCGTCGGGGAGCCCACCGTCGACACGCGGGGCACCACCCGGGGCGACACCTGCCACGTCGACGTCGTCGACCGCTGGGGCAACCTCGTCTCGGCCACCCCCTCCGGCGGCTGGCTGCAGAGCTCGCCGGTCATCCCCTCGCTCGGCTTCGCGCTGGGCACCCGGGCGCAGATGTTCTGGCTGGAGCCCGGGCTCCCCAACTCGCTGCAGCCGGGCAAGCGCCCGCGCACCACGCTCACCCCGTCCCTGGCGCTGCGCGGCGGCGTGCCGACCCTCGCCTTCGGCACCCCCGGCGGGGACCAGCAGGAGCAGTGGCAGCTGTGCTTCTGGCTGGCCCACGTGCTGGGCGGGCTGGACCTCCAGGCGGCCATCGACGCGCCGACCTGGCACACCACCGCCTTCCCGTCGTCGTTCTTCCCGCGGGAGATGACGCCGGACGAGGTCGTGGTCGAGTCCCGGATCGGGGAGGAGACGATCGCCGAGCTGCGCCGCCGTGGCCACTCGGTCACCGTCTCCGACCCCTGGTCGCTGGGCCGGCTGTCCGCGGTCTCCGTCGACCCGGAGACCGGCGTGCTGCGGGCCGGGGCCAACCCGCGGGGCATGCAGGGGTACGCAGTGGGTCGCTGAGCCCTCGGTCGGGTCAGTCCGGGGCTTCCTCCTCGGCCAGCTCCTCGGGCACGACCGCGGCCAGGCAGCGCCGGATCGCCAGCGCGATGCTGCTGGCAGCGAACAGGTCGTCGTCGGTGTGCCTCCGGGCTCGCCGCAGCTCCGCCTCGAGAGCGTGCAGGTCGGCATAGGCACCGCGGGTGGTGTCCGGGTCGGCCGTCGCCCCGTCGACCGAGCGCAGCACGTCGGCCAGGCCGGTCAGCGCCTCGGCCGCGGACGGTCGCAGCGACGGGCCGAGCGCCACGTGGGAGAGGTCGGCGGTCTCGGTCTCGGCGATCAGCTGGGTCAGGTCCTCGATCATCAGCGTGAGGCGCTCCAGCGCGCGGGCCTGGGCGTACTGCCGCTCGGCGTCCTGCTGGTGCCGGCGGGCCCGGCGGTTGCCCCGGCGGGCCTCGTCGATCTGCTGCACGGCGGCGCGCATCCGCGCCAGCACCGGGTCGATGGTGTGGATGCGCTCGCGCCACTCGTCCTCGGTGGGCGGGTGCTCCTGCTGGAGCCCGTCGGCGAGGTCCTCCAGCTGGGCGGCCAGCAGGTCGCGGAGCCGACCGAGCTCGGTCTGCGAGGGAGCCAGCGGCAGCGGCGGGAAGACGGCGAGGACCGCCGTCCCGATCAACGCGCCGAAGAAGGTGAGTCCGGCGTAGCCCAGCACGTAGTCCACCGGGTCGCCGCCGCCGATGATCAGCACGAACAGCGCCGAGGTGGTCACCCAGCTGCCGGAGCTGCCCAGCCGGTGCCAGCCGGCGAGCAGGACGCCGATGGACACCACGATGCCGATCCTGGCCGCGATCGGCACGGGCAGCGCGTCGGTGGCCAAGGCCACGGCAGCGCCGAGCGCGATGGCGGCCACCGACTGTGCGGCGGACCGGGCCGAGCCGGCCAGGGTGGTGGAGGTGGCGATCACCGCCCCGAACGGCGCGTAGTAGGGGTACTCCTGGGCCGGGCCCGGCAGGAACTGGGTGAGTGCCCAGGCGATCGTCGCGGCGATCGCGGCCCGCAGGGCCAGGCCGAGCTGCGGGTGCCGGGCCCAGGTGCGCTGCAGGGGGGCCCGCCAGGAACGGGGGTGCCACGGCCTCGGCCGGCCGTCCTGCGACCGGGGGGCGGCGGTTCCCTGCATCCGGTCATCGTCCCCCGCCGGCAAGGGTGGCGCTCGGCATGCCCCGCCACCGGGGGCGGCGCCACCAGGCATGATCGGTCCGGCAGGCAGCATGGGGGGTCGGCCTCGGTGCAGGACGAGGAGCGGGGGTGCTGGGCGATGTCGCCGCTGGACCCTGATCGGCTCACGGCTGCCCGGCGGGTGGCCGCCACCGCGGTCGGCTCGCCGGGCTTGCAGCGCCTGACCGACCTGGCCGCCACGCTGTTGCGTGCACCATCGGCCGGGGTGGCGGTGGTCGGTGACGTGCAGACGATCGCGGGAGTCTCCGGGACACCGCGACGGACGATCGGGTCCGAGGACTCGCTGACGAACACGCTGGGCGGGGTCACGGTCGCCGCCCGGGCCCCGCTGGTCGTCACCGATGCACCTACCGATCCCCGGGTGGCCGACCTGCCGGCCGTGCGCGAAGGCCACGTCGGGTCCTACCTCGGGGTCCCGCTGTTCGATCCCGCGCGGCAGCACGTGGTGGGGGTGCTGTCCGTCTTCGGCCCAGGACCGAGGTCCTGGAGCGAGGGGGACGTCGCGCTGCTCTCGCAGCTCGCCCCACAGGCGGCGTCCGAGCTCGAGCTGGCCGCGCTCACCACCGAGTTCGAGGTCAGCCGGCTGCGCTGGGGTCTGGCCATCGACGCGGCCGGCATCGGCAGCTTCGATTGGGACCTGACCACCGGCAAGCTGTCCTGGGACGATCGACTGCTGGAGCTCTTCGGCTACGAGCGGGACGACTTCACGGGAACGATGGAGGCCTTCGACGCCCGGGTGCACCCGGACGACGCCGAGCGGGTCCGTGAGGCGCTGCAGACAGCCATCGACGTCTGCGCCGAGTTCGAGGTCGAGTACCGGGTGCAGCTGCCCTCCGGAGAGACCCGCTGGGTGCAGGCCCGAGGCCGGGCGCTGCCCGACGAGCGGGACCTCGCCGTCCGGCTGCTGGGCGCGGCCTACGACACCACCGAGCAGCGACACGGGGAGACCCGGCTGGCCCGGGTCCTGGAGTCCATGCCGGCGGCCTTCTTCTCCGTGGACCGGAACTGGACCTTCAGCTACGTCAACGGTGGCGCCGAGGAGCTGCTCGGTGCCACCCGCGAACAGCTGCTCGGCGGCAACGTGTGGGAGCTGTTCCCCGCGTCGGTGGGCAGTGAGTTCGAGATCCACTACCGGCAGGCGATGACGTCGGGCGAGCCGGTGGCCTTCGACGCCTGGTACCCGCCACCTCTGGACGCCTGGTATGAGGTGCGTGCCTGGCCGACCCCGGAGGGCCTGTCGGTCTACTTCAGCGAGGTCACCGAGCGGTACCGGACCGAGCAGGCGGCGCGGCGGCGGGCCGAGGGGCTCGCCCTCGTCGCCCGGGTCTCCGACGCCGTGGCGGCCGCCCTGGTCGAGGGCCGGGGGGCGTGGGCGGCCATGCAGGAGCTGACCCTCGGCGTCGTGCCCGCCCTGGGGGACTGGGTGATCGTCAGCCTGATGGAGGAGGGTGGCCGGCTGCACGACGTCGCCAGCTGGCACCGGGACCCTGCCCTCCGCCCGATGGCGGCGCGCTACGCCGAGCTGCGGCTGGCCGCCCTGACCTCGACCGCGCCCCTCGTGGCCGCGCTGGCCAGCGGCAGGGTGATCGAGGTCCCTGATGTCCCCGAGGCCGTCGGCCGTACGTTGCCGCCGGGCCCCGTGCGCGACGCATTCGATGCGCTGGCCCCGGCGACGGCGGTCGCCCTGGGGTTGACCGCGCACGGCCGGACGGTGGGGGCCATGAGCATCTACCGCTCGGCCGACCGAGACCCCATGGACGGCGAGGACGTCGTGGTCGTCCAGCAACTCGCGGATCGGGTGGCCCTGGCGCTGGACAGCGCGGCGCTGCACGAGCAGCAGCGCCGGATGGCCGAGGACCTGCAGCGGAGCCTGCTCACCGACCCACCACAGCCGGACCGCGCAGAGATCGCCGTCCGGTACTTCCCGGCCGTGCAGGCTGCCCAGGTGGGCGGCGACTGGTACGACGCATTCCTGCAGCCGGACGGGACGACGATCCTCGCGATCGGCGACGTCGTCGGTCATGACACGAAGGCGGCCGCGGCGATGGGTCAGCTGCGCGGGCTGCTGCGCGGGATCGCCTGGCGCAGCGCAGCCGGCCCGATGGAGGTGCTCCGCGACCTGGATGGCGCCATCGAGGGCCTGCAGCTGCGCACCCTGGCGACCGCGGCCGTGGCCCGCCTGGAGTGGACCGGCGCGGAGCTCGAGCGTGGGGAGACCCGGTTGCGCTGGTCCAACGCCGGCCACCCGCCGCTGCTGGTGCGGCACGCCGACGGCAAGGTGGAGGTGCTGGCCACCGAGCGGGCCGACCTGATGCTCGGCGTGGCCCCGGACGCGATCCGCCGGGAACACGCCGTGGTGCTGGACGCGGGCGCGACGGTGCTCCTCTACACCGATGGACTCGTCGAAGGACGCGACCTCCCGCTGGACGACGGGGTCGACCGGCTGGCCGGCTTGTTCGCCGAGCTGGGGGAGCTGCCGTTGGGGGAACTGGTGGACCAGGTCGTCGCCCGGTTGCGCCCACAGGGGTCCGAGGACGACGTCGCGCTGGTCGCCGTCCGGCTGCACGGGGGGGACGTGCAGCGGTGGCCCGAGGGCGGGCCGGGGACCGTGCCGGCGAGCCTGCCGCTGACGGACTGAGCCGGCTCAGCGGCGGGGCAGCAACGCCCAGACGCTCTTCTGGTCCCCGGTGAGGTGCCAGCCGTGCGCGACGGCCATCTCGGCGATCAGGTAGAGGCCCAGCCCGCCCAGGCTGGGATCACGCCCGACCGCCGGCTGCGGAGGGCGCTGGGCTGCGGAGTCGCGCACCTCGATCAACCACGCCTGCGGCGTCCGCTGGACGCGGGCGAGCACCCCACCACCCCCGTGCCGGAGGGCGTTGGAGGCCATCTCGTCGAACGCCAGGACGACGGCCTCGTCGAGTTCGGCGGCCGCACGGTCGCCACCGGACTCCTCGGCCAGCCCGCGGCGCAACTGGGCACGCACCTTGGGGAGCTCCGCCACGCTGCTCAGCGCCCACTCCCAACCGGCCTCGGCGGGTGGTGGAGGGGACGACGGCCACGCAAGGCTGATGCCCTCGCCCGTCACCCGGTCTCCTCGCTGTCTGGCCGCGAACAGTCACACGGCGAACCCCTGTCTTGTCTCGGCAGAGGCAGGTCTAATCATGAACTCGACGTGACGTACACCTCACCGTTCCGGGGTGGGGCGCGCCAGTCGAGTGGCGCGTCGCCCGCTCAGCCGGCCAGTGCGGCCAGATGGTCCCGCACGGAGGCCGGGTCGCGCATCACCCCGCCCATCACCGCGACCCCCCAGGCGCCGGCGGCGAGGCAGCCGGGGACGTCGTCCGGGCCGATGCCGCCCAGTGCGAAGACGGGCGGACCGTGCGGGACCAGCTCGGCCAGGCCCGGGAGCCCGAGGGCCGGGCCGTGGCCGGGCTTGGAGGTGGTCAGGAAGACCGGGGACAGGAAGGCGTGGTCCACGCCCTCGGCCCGGGCCCGGGTCAGTTCGGCGGCGGAGTGGCAGGAGCGGCCCAGCCAGCCGGGCCGCGGCGCCGGCAGCGGGTCGGCCGCCGACAGGTGGACGGCGGTGCGCCCCGCACTGCCGGCGGCCCCCGCCCACACCAGGACGCCGCCCACCGGGTCCAGCAGGGCCTGCAGTTGCCCGGCGAGCCGCGACCGCTCGGCGAGGGGCAGGTCCTTCTCCCGCAGCACCACCGCCCGGGCCCCGGCGTCGACGGCGGCGGCCACGGTGGCGGTCAGGCTGCCCCGGCACTGCGTGCGGTCGGTGAGCACGAGCAGCCGCGGCAGGCTCACAGCTCCGGCAGCCCCTGCATCGACGTCGATGCCTCGGCGAGCCAGCGCCGCGGGATCCGGCCCGCGCCCCGGGCCAGCCGGCCGCCCTCGACGGCCTGCCGCATGGCCAGCGCCATCTGCACCGGCTCCCGGGCCCGGGTCACCGCCGACGCCAGCAGCACCGCGTCGCAGCCCAGCTCCATCGCCAGCGCGGCGTCCGAGGCGGTGCCGATGCCGGCGTCCAGCACCACCGGCACGCTGACCTCCTCCCGGAGCAGGGCGATGTTGTAGGGGTTGCGGATGCCCAGACCGCTGCCGATCGGTGAGCCCAGCGGCATGACGGCGGCGCAGCCGACGTCGGCCAGCCGCCGGCCGAGGATCGGGTCGTCGGTGGTGTAGGCGAGCACGGTGAAGCCGTCGGCGACCAGTTGCTCGGCGGCGTCCATCAGCTCGACGGCGTCGGGCAGCAGCGTGCGGTCGTCGCCGATGACCTCCAGCTTGATCCAGTCGGTTTCGAACGCCTCCCGGGAGAGCTGGGCGGTCAGCACCGCCTCCCGGGCGGTCTGGCAGCCGGCCGTGTTGGGCAGCAGCCGCACCCCGCAGCGGCTGAGCACCTCGAGCATCGCGCTCCCCGCGGCCGCCTCCACCCGGCGCAGCGCCACGGTCACCAGCTGGGTGCCCGAGGCGCGCACCACCCGCTCCAGCACCTCCAGGCTGGGCAGGCCACCGGTGCCCAGGATCAGCCGGGAGGTGAACGTCTCCCCGCCCAGGCTGAAGGGGTCGGTGGCCTCCTCCTGCTCCAGCGCGGGGACCAGCTCCTCGGTCAGTTCACCGTCGTTCACTTCAGCCTCCTGCGGTGGGGGCGAGCACCTCGAGGCGGTCGCCGGGGAAGAGCTCGGTCGTGGTCCAGCTGCTGCGCGGGACGACGTCGCCGTTGCGGGCGACCGCGACCCGGTCGTGCCCGCTGGTGCGGTCGGCGACGAGCGCGGCGACGGTCGTGCCGTCGGCCAGCTCGACCGGGTCGCCGTTGACGGTCAACGAGATGGTCATCGGTGGGGGAACCTCTCGACGGTGAACGGTGCGGCGAGCTCGGGCAGCTCGCCGGTGGCCAGCAGCTCGGCGACGACGTCACCGGTCACCGGGGTGAGCAGGACGCCGTTGCGGTGGTGGCCGGTGGCCAGCACCAGCCCGGGCAGCGTGCTGGACCCCAGCAATGGGGCGTTGTCGTCGGTGCCCGGCCGCCAGCGGGCGAGGGTCTCGACCAGTTCCAGCTCGGTCACCCCGGGCACCACCTCGATCGCGTCGTGCAGCAGGTCGTGCACCCCGCCGGCGGTGACGGTGGCGTCGAAGCCACGGTCCTCGGTGGTGGCCCCCACGATCAACCCGTCCTCGCCGTAGGGCACCAGGTAGACGTGCCGGCTGCGGACGAGCGCGCGCACCGTGCCGGTGAGCAGCCCCGCCGCCCCGGCCATCCGCAGGATCTGCCCCTTGACCGGCCGGATCGGCAGCGGCGGCACCCCGGGGAGCGTGTTGCTGTGCGCACCCAGGGCCAGGACGACGGTGCCGGCGGCCAGCTCCTCGCCGCCGGCCAGCTGCAGCCCGGTGGCCCGCCCGCCGGTGACCTGCACACCGGCCACCCGGTCGGGCACGAGACGCACCCCGGCGGCCTCGGCGGCTGCGGTCAGCGCTCGGTGCAGCGCCCGGCCGTCGACCGAGTGGTCGCCCTCGACGGCCAGCCCACCGCGCAGGCGGGGGGTGAGCGCGGGCTCCCGGCGGCGGGTGTCCCGCGGGGTCAGCCGCTCGACGGCCAGCCCCAGCTCCTGCTGGTAGCCGTGCAGCGCGTCCAGCGCCCGCACGTCGTCGGCGTCGAAGCCGACCACCAGGGTGCCGACGGTGCGCAGCCCGACCGGCAGCCCGCTGGCCGCCTCGACCTCGGCGGCGAACGCCGGGTAGCGCTGCAGGGAGGCCAGGCACAGCCGCAGGAGCGCCTCCTCCCCGTAGGCGGCCTCGGTGACCGGCGCGAGCATCCCGGCGGCGGCCGCCGAGGCGCCGGCGCCGGGGGCGTCGTCGACGACGGCGACCGACAGGCCGCGCTGCGCCGCCCGCCAGGCCACCGACAGCCCGATCAGCCCACCGCCGGCCACCGCCACGTCGATCACCGGGCGTCCGCCAGTGCCCGCAGCAGCTCCGCCGTCGCGGCTCCCGGGTCAGCGGCGGCGGTGACCGCACCGACCACCGCGACCCCGGTCGCGCCAGCGGCCAGCAGCTCGCCGACCCGCGCCGCGGTGACCCCGCCGATGGCGATCACCGGCACCGGCACCGCGGCGGCCACGGCGCCGACCCCGGCGACCCCGATCGGGTCGGGGAGCCCCGTCTTGGTGGTGGTGGCGAAGGCCGGGCCGACGCCCAGGTAGTCCGCCCCCTCGGCCACCAGCTGCCGGGCCAGCTCCGGGTCGCGCGCCGTGCCGCCGAGGAGGTGCCCCGGCCCGGCGACCCGCCGGGCGGCGGCGAGCGGGAGGTCGCCGGCGCCGAGGTGTGTCCCGTCGGCGCCGACGGCGAGGGCGACGTCCACCCGGTCGTTGACCAGGCACGTCGTGCCCGCGGACCGGCAGAGCTCGACCACGGCCCGGGCGAAGTCGTGCAGCACCCGGTCGCTGCAGCCCTTCGCCCGCACCTGCACCACCGGCGCACCGGCGGCCACCGCGGCGGCGATCGCGGCCAGCGCGGCCGGTCCGCCGTCGGCGTCGGTGAGCACGTGCAGCTGGCCCAGCGGGGAGGTCATGCCCGTTGCCGCCCGCGGCGGGCGCCGAGCAGCGCGATCACCGCGGTGAGGGACGCCGCCACGGCCAGGCTGATCAGCGAGGCCGACCAGCCGTTGGCCGGGTCGATGCCCAGGTCGGCCTGCCGCGCGGTCCACCAGGTGGTCCAGCCGGCGCCGACGCCGGAGAAGAAGGTCGGCAGGGTCAGCTGGTAGGCGACGAACCCGGCCAGCCACGGCAGCAGGTACACCAGCCGGGCCGGGGCGGTGTCCGAGGTGTCCCACCGGCCGGGGGCGCTCAGCGCGTAGGCGACCAGGAAGACGCCGATCAGCGGCACGAAAACCGCGCCGATCAGGAAGAGGAACGGCTCGTAGGCGACGATGTCGAAGCTCAGCGCGAGCAGGGTGGCGGTGGCACCGACGCCCAGCGCGAGCAGCCGGCGGTCCAGCCGGGCCACCACGTTCTGCGCCGACACGGCCGTGGAGTAGACGTTCGCGAACGCCTCGTCGAGTTCCACCGTGATGAGCACCAGCACCGCCAACGCCCCCAGCGGCACGGCCAGCAGCGCGTCGATGACGTCCAGCCCGGAGCTGCCGTAGGCCGCCAGCGCCAGCACACCGAGGGTGAACATCGCGACGGTGGCCAGGCCGTAGCCCAGGGCGGCGCTGGTGCCGGCGACCCGGCCGCTGCGCACGTGCCGGGTGTAGTCGGCGGCGAGCGGGAACCAGGAGATCGGCAGGGCGATCACGATGTCGGTCGCCGTCCAGAACGACGCGGCGCCGCCGCCGTCCAGGGCCGCCCGCGGCTCGGACAGCACCTCGACGAACAGGTAGGCGATCGCGGCCAGCGCCGCCCACACCGCGTACCGGGACAGCACCCGGACCACACCCAATGGCCGCAGCGCCATCGCGGTGGCCAGCACGCCGGCGACCAGCACGAACGGCCAGCGTGGCGCGTCCAGCACCCGGGACGCCGCCTCGGCGATGATCACGATCTCGAAGGTGGCCCAGCCGATGCACTGCACCAGGTTCAGCGCGGTCGGCAGGTAGGAGGCCCGCCGGCCGAGGAGGCCGCGCAGCAGCACCATCCCCGGCACCCCCTCGCGGGCACCGGCGGCGGCGGCCAGCCCCAGCAGCGAGGCGCCGATCACCGCGCCGACGACGATCGCGCCGAGCGTGACCGACAGCGGCTGCCCGGGCAGGACGACGTAGACGGCGGCCACCGGCAGCAGCAGGCTGATGCCCAGGTTGCCCCACAGGCCCGCGGACTCGCGGAAGCCCAGCGTGCGGGCCGGCGGCTCGGTCAGGGTCAGTGGTGCGTCCCCGTGGGACGCGCTGGTGTGGACGGTTCCGGACGTGCTCAACACGGGCTCCCTACGCCGGCATTACCCGGTCAGGTTCCAGCGGTCGGCGGCGCGTCAGCCGCCCTCTCAGCCCGGTCCTCCGAGCTCCCGCACATGGCTCGACGCCATGACGGGGCCACCATAACCACCGTGTGCAACGCCACCTCGTAGAGTCCGCGCCGTGCCGGTCGCCGAGCTGCTGCAACGCCATCCCGAGATCTGGCGCGGGGCCACCGCGCACCCGTTCCTGACCGCGGTGCGTGACGGGTCGCTGCCCGCCGGCGCCTTCGACACCTGGCTGGTGCAGGACGCGCGCTTCGTCGCCGACCTGCTGCGCTTCCAGGCCCGGCTGCTGGCCCGCGCACCGCGGCCCGCGCAGGCGGTGCTGGCCGGGGGCCTGGTCGCGCTGGTCGAGGAGCTGGCCTGGTTCGAGGAGCAGGCGGCCGACCGCGGCCTGGTCCTCACCGCCCCCGCGCTGCCCGCCACCACGGCCTACGCCGAGCTGCTGCAGCGGCTGGACGCCGCCGAGGTGCCGGTCGCGCTGACGGCGCTGTGGACCATCGAGCGCACGTACCTCGACGCCTGGACCACCGCGCTGCCCGGGGCCCCGGCCTACCGCGAGTTCGTCGAGCACTGGACCGTGCCGGGCTTCGCCGGTTACGTCGCCGGCCTCGAGGCGGCGGCCGACGCGGTCGGCGGGGGCAGGGACGCGGTCTTCCTCGACGTCGTCGCCGCCGAGGTGGCCTTCTGGGACATGGCAGTCGGGGACGCGTCGGTGCAGTCGGCATGAGCCTCGCCGCCGGGCTCCGGGCCGAGAACGCCGACCTCGCCGCCGTCGCGCTGGCGCACCCGTTCGTGCAGGGCATCGCCGACGGGACCCTGCCGAGCGAGCGGTTCGCCGGCTATGTCGCCCAGGACGCGTTCTTCCTCGAGTCCTTCGCCCGCGCCTACGCGCTCGGCGCCGCGTACAGCCCCGACCGGGCGGCCCTGGACGTCTTCGCCGATCTGCTCGCCGGCGTCCGCGAGGAGCTGCGGCTGCACGAGGGCTACGCGGCGCGCTGGGGCATCGACCTGACCCTGGTCGAGCCGCTGCCGGCCACGCTGGCCTACACCGAGTTCCTGCTCGCCACGGCGGCCCTGGGCGGGGCAGGGCTGACCTGTGCGGCGATGACGCCGTGCATGCGGCTGTACGCCCACCTCGGGCAGTCGCTGGCCGGCCGGCCCGCCACCCCGTACACCGAGTGGGTCACCACCTACGCCGACCCGGCCTTCGAGGAGCTGGCGGCGACGCTGGAAGGGCTGCTGGACGACACGGCGGCCGACACCCCCGCGGTGCGGCGCGCCTACCGCCGGGCCATGGAGCTGGAGATCGGCTTCTTCGACGCCGCGTGGCGCGGTGGTGCGGAGCCCGGCTGATGGCCCTGCTGGCCGCCGAGCAGCTGTCGGTCGGCTACGGCGACGAGCCGGTGTGCGCCCCGGTGACGGTGTCGGTCGTGCCCGGGACGGCGATCGCGCTGGTCGGCCCGAACGGCGCGGGCAAGTCCACCGTGCTGCAGACGATGGTCGGCCTGCTCCCGCCGCTGACCGGGACGGTGCGTTTCGCCGACGGCCCGGTCGACGAGCGGGACGCCGGCTTCCGCCGGGCGGTCGCCGGGGTGCTGGACGACGACGCGTTCTTCCCGTCGCTGACCGGTGCGGAGCACCTGCTGCTCACCGCCCGCGCCCACGGGGTCATCGACGCCGAGGAGGTCGTCGAGGCGGAGCTGGCCGCCTTCGGGCTGACCGACCGGGCCGGCGCGCTGCCCTCGGCGCTCTCCTCCGGTCAGCGCCGGCGGCTGGCGCTGGCCGGGGCGCTGGTGCGACCGGCCGACCTGCTGGTGCTCGACGAGCCGGAACGCCGACTGGACACCGCGATGCGCCGGGCGCTGGCCGACCGGCTCGCGGCACTGGTGGACGCCGGCGGCGCGGTGCTGTTCGCCAGCCACGACCCGACGTTCATCGGCACCCTCGCCGACCACGCCCTGGTGATCGGTGAGGACGAGTGCCCGGTGGTCGCGCCGGAGCACGCCGTCGCGGCGTTGCAGGAGGGCTGAGCCACGGCGGCGACGACCCCGCTGCAGGCGCGGCCGGCGGAGGAGTGGAGCGGCACCGCCGTCCGCCGGTACACCCGCCGGGCGACGGCCTCCCGGGCCGACACCAGCTGGCTGACCCGGGTCGGGGACACCCTGTCCGGCCTCACCTCCGCCGGGGTCTTCGTGGCGCTCTGCGGGGGCGCCGTCTCCAGCCTCCGGGAGCAGATCGCCGCCCGCCCGGCTGCCGATGCGGCGGTGCTCCCCGGTTCGCTGACCGCGGCGGCGGTCGCGCTGTCCCTGGCGGCCGGGCTGACCGCGCTCTTCGCCCGGCTGGGACCGGTCAGCGCCACGCCGGCGGCCGTGGTGTGGTGGCTGCCCCTGCCCGCGGGTCGCCGCGGACTGCTCCGCGGCGAGCTGCGCCGGGCGGTCGGCCTGGCGGTGGCGGCGGCGCTGGCCGTCGGCGTCCCGGTGGTGCTGGCCTGGAACCGGACACCGGCCGGCGTCCTCGCCGGGCTGGCGGCCGGTGCACTGCTGGCGGTGACCGCCGTCGCGGTGCTCGTCGTCCGGCAGGCCGGTGGTGGCGGCCGCTGGGTGCCCGCGGTCGCCGGGTCGATGACCGCGCTGGCCCTGGTCGGCCCCGCCGTCGCCGGGTGCGTGGTCGCCGGGCTGGGGGTGGCCCTGCCGGACGTCGCGGGTCGGGACTGGTCGCTGCCGGCGCCGGTGGCGGTGGGGCTGCTCGGTGCGCTGCTGGGGGCAGTCGTCCTCTGCCTGGCCCTGGCCGACCGCCGGCTGGCCGACCTGCCCGCCGGTGCGCTCCGTGCCTCGGGGGAGACCGCGCAGTACGCCACCGCGTCGGTCTTCTCGCTGGACACCCGGGAGCTCGGCCGGGCGCTGGGGACGACGGTGCGCCGGCCCCGGCGCCCGCTGGCCTGGCGCTGGGTGCGGCGCCCCTGGCAGGCGGTCGTCGCCGGCGACCTGGCGGTGCTGGCCCGGTCCCCGTGGCGCTGGGGGCAGCTGGCGGTCGGGGCGGCGCTGCCGGTGCTGGCCGCGCGCACCGAGGGGCTGGCCGAGCTCCCGGCGTTGGTGGCGGTGACCGTCGTCCTCGGCTGGTGGACCGCCGCCACGTCGCTGGGTGAGCCGAGCCGGCGGGCGTCCGCGGCGCCGGCCGCCGACCGCGGGCTGCCGCTGGGCGGCGCAGCGGTCGTCTGGGCCCGGGCCGTCGTGCCGGCCGCGGTGCTCGTGGGGGTCTGCGGCGTCTCGGCGCTGCTCGTCGGCCAGGGCGCCGGCGCGCCGGTGGCGTGGCTGGCGCTGGGCGCGGTCACCGCACCGGCGTGGGCGGGAGCGGCCGTGCGCGCCGGCTACCGCCCGGACCTGGACTGGTCCGGGCCGGTGCTCGCCTCGCCGATGGGCGCGGTGCCGGTCGGGGTGAGCAGCACGCTGGTGCGCGGGCCGGACGTCGGGCTGCTGGGCACCGCGCCGGTCGCCCTGGCGCTGCTGCTCGGCACCGCTCCCTGGTGGCTGGTCGGCGCCGGGCTGCTGTGGTCGCTGGCCCTGGGCGCGCTCGCCGTGGGGACGGCCCGGCCCCCGGACTGACCCGGCCGGGTGCGGGCGCCCTGCGTGCCTGGTGCTAAGCAGTGGGGCAGGACGGCGGGCCGGACGACTGGGCCCGCCGACGAACTCGACGAGGAGATGCAGTGGCTCAGCAGCGGACGGCGATCATCACAGGAGCGGCGCGCGGGATCGGCGCGGCCATCGCACGGCGGTTCGCCCAGGACGGGATGGCCGTCGCCGTGCTCGACCTGGACGAGGCGGCCTGCGCGGGCACGGTCGAGGAGATCCAGAAGGCCGGTGGCGAGGCGCTCGCGGTGGGCGCGAACGTCGCCGAGGAGGAGTCGGTCGAGGCCGCCGTGGAGCGGATCGCCGCCGAGCTCGGGGCGCCGACCGTGCTGGTGAACAACGCCGGCATCACCCGCGACAACCTGCTGTTCAAGATGACCGTCGCCGACTGGGACGCCGTCATGGGCGTGCACCTGCGGGGCGCCTTCCTGATGAGCAAGGCCGCGCAGAAGCACATGGTCGAGGCCGAGTACGGCCGGATCGTGAACCTCTCCAGCGTCTCGGCGCTGGGCAACCGCGGTCAGGCCAACTACTCCGCGGCCAAGGCGGGCATGCAGGGCTTCACCAAGACCCTCGCCATCGAGCTCGGCCGGTACAACGTGACCGCCAACGCGATCGCCCCCGGCTTCATCGAGACCGAGATGACCGCGCAGACGGCCGAGCGGGTGGGCGTGCCGTTCGAGCAGTTCAAGGAGATGGCCGCCAAGCAGATCCCGGTCGCCCGGGTCGGCCAGCCCGAGGACATCGCGCACACCGCCTCGTTCCTGTGCAGCGAGGGCGCGGGCTTCGTCTCCGGTCAGGTCATCTACGTCGCCGGCGGCCCCCGCGCCTGACGGCCCTCCCCACGCTGCAGCCCCCGGGCGCGGCCGGGTCCCCGCACGATCAGGTCACCTGGTCGTGCGGGGACCTACCTGGCGGCAGACCGTGAGGTAGGTGCCCGCGGGACCAGGTCACCTGGTCGTCGCGGGGCGCCACGTGGCGGCTGCGCCCGCCTTGCCGGTCACCCCGCGCGGCGGGTTTGGCCGCCGTGCACGCCGCGGCGGGCGAGCTCGGCGGTCAGCCCGGTCCACACCCGCACCGGCAGCAGCCGGGCCAGCTTCATCGCGACCATCATCGGCACCGGGAAGACGACCTCGGCCTTGTCCCGGGCGATGCCGTCGGCGATCGTGCGGGCCGCGACGTCGGCCTCGACCTTGAACGGCATCGGATAGGTGTTCCGGTCGGTCAGCCGGGTGGTCACGAACCCCGGGTTGACGATCTGCATGACGACACCCCGCGGCGCCAGCGACCCGCGCAGGCCCTCCAGCAGGTTGATCAGCGCCGCCTTGCCCGCGTTGTAGGCCTCCGAGCCGGGCAGCCCGCGGTAGCCGGCGACCGAGGCGACGCCCACGACCCGGCCGCGCCCGGCGGCCAGCATCTGCGGGACGACGGCCTCCATGGTGTGCACCGCGCCCATCACGTTGACCTGAAGGTGGTCGGCGAACAGCTGCGAGTCCCACGGTTCCACGTGGAACGAGGACCAGGTGCCGGCGTTGAGCACGGCGACGTCCAGCCCGCCCAGCGCCGCCCGCACCCGCTCGCCGGCTGCCACGGTGGCCGCCCGGTCGGTGACGTCCAGCGGGACGACGACCATCCGGCTGCCGGCCACCTCGGCGAGCTGCTCGGCGTTGCGGGCGCTGATCGCCACCCGGGCCCCGCGGTCGGCAAGCTCCCTGGCCAGCGCGGCACCGATGCCGGTCGAGGCGCCGGTGACCCAGATCCGTGCTCCGGAGATCTCCATGCGGCCCAGCCTGGTCGACGGTGCCGCCGGCGACGCGACGAGCCCGGCGCGAGACGTCCGGTGCCGTCGACAAGACGACCTCTCCTGCTGGTCACGTGAGGACTTCCGCTGGGGTCCGGCGACACGCCTGCCACGTTCCGCGGAGTGCTCTGGTCCGTCGTCACCATCTGCGTCTGCACGTCTCTGCCGAGACGGGCAGCGCCTGTATCGGGAGGACCGGTCGGGCCCGCGATGACGCGGGCGGACCGGTGCACCGGCGGGTGGACCACACACAGGAGATCGGGCCATGATCGTGACGCACCGCAGCACCATCCGCCACTGGTACGCCGACCGCTCGGTCCGGCAGAAGATCCTCGCCTCGGTGGGGTTGGCCGCACTGACCGCGGTCACCGTCGGTGCGCTCGGCGTCGAGCAGCTCGGTGAACTGCGGGACGCCCGGGCCGCTGAGCTGAGCACCTCGTTGCCCTACATCAACGCCCTCGACGACATCGCGGTCACGGCCAAGGCCACCGCGAACGACGAGCGTGGTTACCTGCTCACCGGTGAGGAGCCCTTCCGCGAGGAGGTGGCCGAGCGTCTGGACAAGATCAATGGTCTCGTCGCGACTGCCGGTGAGACCGCCGCCACCGCCGACGAGCGGGCCTTCGTCGTCGAGCTGGAGTCCGGGCTGGGTGCATGGGCTGCCAGCATCGACTCGGAGTTCGCCCTGCTGGATACGGACCGGGAGGCTGCGATCGCCCTCGCCATGGGCACCACCCGGGAGCTGCGCAAGGCCTACGAAGAGGTGCTGGACGCCGGCCGGGAGGAGGCGGAGGCCGAGCTGACCACCGGGGCCGGGTACGAGGAGGTGGTCTCGGCGGCGACCCGCACGACGATCGTCGTCTGCGCGGTCGGTGTCCTGCTCGCGGTGGTCGTCGGACTCCTGGTCGCGGGCTCGGTGATGCGCGGGCTCGGTGCCCTCCGGCGCAGCGCGGAGCGGCTGGCGGCCGGCGACGTGACGGTCGGCACCGGGTTGGCGCAGCGGGACGAGCTGGGCCGGACGGCGGCGGCACTGGACGAGGCGCTGGAGAGCATGCGCGGCTTGATCTCCAGCGTGGCTGCCTCCGCTGATGCGGTGGCAGCGGCGTCGGAGGAGCTGTCGGCGTCCTCGGTGCAGATCTCGTCCTCGGCGGAGGAGACTTCGGCGCAGTCGGACGTGGTGGCGGCGGCGGCGGAGGAGGTGTCGCGGAACGTGGCGACGGTGGCGGCGGGTGCCGAGCAGATGGGTGCCTCGATCCGGGAGATCAGCCAGAACGCGAACGAGGCCGCCCGGGTCGCCGCCCAGGCCGTGAGCGAGGCCGAGACCACCACGCGGACGATCACCAAGCTCGGCACGTCGTCGCAGGAGATCGGCGCGGTCGTGAAGGCGATCACCAGCATCGCGGAGCAGACGAACCTGCTGGCGCTCAACGCCACGATCGAGGCGGCGCGGGCCGGTGAGGCGGGCAAGGGCTTCGCGGTGGTGGCCAACGAGGTGAAGGAGCTGGCGCAGGAGACCGCGCGGGCCACGGAGGACATCGCGCGCCGGGTGGAGGCCATCCAGGGCGACACCTCCGGTGCGGTGTCGGCGATCGGCCGGATCTCGGAGATCATCGGCTCGATCAACGACTTCCAGCTCACCATCGCCTCTGCGGTGGAGGAGCAGACGGCGACCACCAACGAGATGTCCCGGTCGGTGCAGGAAGCGGCCGGCGGGTCCACGGAAATCGCCACGAACATCACCGGTGTGTCGGCGGCGGCCATCTCGACGACGCAGGCGCTGGGCCAGACCCGGGTGGCGGTCGACGAGCTGTCCCGGATGGCCAGCGACCTGCGGGGCAGCGTCGGCCGGTTCACCTGGTGACCGCGTCCGCCGGGAGCGGCGGTGGGTGTCTGCGGAGAGTCGAGCTGGATGATGGCGGGCATGGCAGCACGCAAGAAGTCGTCCGCCGGGCCGGCGCCGCGACTGGGGCACGGTGAGTTCGTGGCCTACCCGGGCGGTCCGACGGCGATCTACGACCTGCTGGAGCGGCTGAGCGAGGTGGCCGGGGACTCGCCGGACTTCGGCACCCCGGGGATCAGCCTGGACCGGAAGCGGCTGACCGTCCGCTGGCACGGCAAGCCGCCCGAGCGGGTGCTGGCCCTGCTGGCCGACCCGGGATTCGAGGTGACCGTCCAGCAGACCCCCTACCGCCCGGGTGACCTGCGGGCCGAGGCGGCTCGGCTGCTCCGGGAGCACCCGGGCATCCTCGCCGCCGCCACCGCCCGCCCGGAGGGCGACGGCGTCGAGGTGCTCGTCCCTCCGCCCGTCGCCGAGTCCGCTGGTGGCGCGGACCAGGCGGTGGCCGGGATCAACAGCGAGGTCCCGCTGTTCGCCCAGGTCGGCGAGGCCCCGCCGGCCTGACGGGCCAGCCGGGCGGCTCTTGCGCCGCTGTGTCTGCCCCCGCGCCGTTGCACGGGCGCAGCAGCGCGGGGAACGGCGCGAGAGCCGCGTGTCAGCCGGCGGCCGGGCCGTAGGTGAGGTGGGCGACTCCGTTGGACAGGCCCTCGACGCCGACCAGGGTGAGCGGCTGGGACGTGCCCTCCGGGAACAGTCGGATCCCCGTGCCCACGGCGAGCGGGTAGACGTAGAGGTGCAGTTCGTCGACCAGCCCGTCGGCGAGCAGGGCCCGCACCAGCGTGGCGCTGCCGCTGACGTACAGGCCGCCGTCCGACTCGTCCTTGAGCGCGCGGATGCGGTCGGCGGAGTAGCCGCCGATCACGGTCGAGTTCCGCCAGACCGACTCGGCGTCGGTCATCGTCGAGCTCACGACGTACTTGCCGGTGTCGTTGAAGAACGGGGCGCCCTCGTCGTCCTCCGCGGTCCGGGTCGACCAGGCCGGGGCGAACATCTCGAAGGTGTTCCGGCCGAGCAGGATGCCGGTCGACGAGCCGGTCAGCGTGCCGATGGAGGCGGCCAGGTCGTCGGGGAAGCCGTAGTCCATCGTCCACATCGGGGCGTCGACCACCCCGTCGACGGTGGTGAACTCGTGGACCTTGATGGCGCCCATGGCGGTGCTCCTCGGTGTTCGCCCGGCTGGTGCGGGGGTGGTGGTGTCACCCGACAGACGCCTGACTGCGCCGGTTCTCATCGGTGGGCACCGGAACAGCTGCACGTCCAGCGGCAGAGGCGAAGCCGAGCCAGGTGTGCCGGTTGCCGGCCCAGCACCAGCCGATCTTGGGGGCTCCGCGTCGTCCGCGCCCGTCCCGGCCGGTGCCGTTGCTCAGCCAGAGCGCGGGCGTCCGGGCGTCCAGCCGGCCGTCGGCCGGCGCAACCGGGAACCGATGGTCATGAAGCAGCGGTTCCGCTGCAGGGCCTCCGGCTGTTGCAGCAGCCAGTGCACGCCCTCGCCGAGGGCGAGCGGGGTGCGCCCCCGCGCGGTGATCGCCGGCAGCGCCTCGTCCGGGCTCCAGTTCAGCAGTTCGTCGCCACGCTCCACGCCGTCGACCAGGTAGACCGGCGCGTCCGGGAGCGGGGCCTGCTCGGTCGGGGTGAACGCGTCGACGTCGGTCATGTCCAGGACGACGAAGCCCCGCTTGCCCTCCCGTTCGACCAGCTCGGCCAGCCGGGACGCCGGCGCCCGCTCCGGGTGGACGACCAGCAGCGCGCCGTCCCGGGGCCCCGCCGCGGCCGCAGCGGCGCAGAGCTCGGTGGCGGTGAGGCCGGCGATCGTGTGCACCCCCAGCTCGACGAGGCGTCCGGCCTGGGCGGTGAGCGAGGGGAGCGGCAGCACGGCGGACCTCCATGGCGGGCAGCGGGCGGTCCGGCGTCAACGCGGCGGGCGGGCGCGGGGTTCCCGCCGGCGGTTGACGGTCAACGGCCGGCGACCACGCTGCGGCGGTGAGGTCGCGGACGCAGGGGATGTGGTGGGGACCGGCCGTCGAGGCCCCCGATCCGGGCGCGCTGGCACGGTCCTGCTCGTCGGTGCTCGGCTGGCCCGTCGTCCACCAGGAGCCGGGCACGACGGTCCTCGCCGCGCTGCCCGGCCCCACCTTCCTGGTGTTCCAGCTGGCGACGGTCTACCGGCCACCGGTCTGGCCGCCGGTCGAGGGGCAGCAGCGGCCGATGGTGCACCTGGACTTCCAGGTGGGCGACGTCGACGCCGCCGTCGCCGACGCAGTAGCGCTGGGGGCGACCGGGGCGGAGTCCCAGCCCCAGGACCACGTCCGGGTGCTGCTCGACCCAGCCGGTCACCCTTTTTGCCTCCTCGTCGAGGTGGACTGACCGTCAACCCAGGAAGGTGCTCACCAGCAGGTAGCCGTTCAGCGCGATGATCAGCGCGGCGACGACCGAGCCGGTGAGCGTGGTGACCCGCCGGTTGACCCAGCCGCCCATCAGGTCCTTGCGCGAGGTCAGCCACAGCAGCGGCACCAGCGCGAACGGGATGCCGAAGCAGAGCACGACCTGCGACCAGACCAGCGCCGTCGTCGGGTCGCCGCCCAGGCCCAGCACCAGCAGCGCCGGGGCGAGGGTGATCAGCCGGCGGACCAGCACCGGGATGTGCTTGCGCAGGAACCCGGCCATCACCACCTGGCCGGCGTGCGTGCCGACCGAGGAGCTGGCGAACCCGGCGGCGAGCAGGGCGATCGCGAAGGCCAGGGCCGCGCCGCTGCCGAGCTGGTCGCCCAGGCCGGCGTGCACGCTCTCCAGCGACTCGATGCCGTCACCGGAGGTGAACAGCTGGGCGGCGATCACCAGCATCGCGGCGTTGACCAGCCCGGCCAGCCCCATCGCGATGAAGACGTCGATCCGCTGGGCGCGCAGCAGCCCGCGCCGTCCGGAGTGCGACCTCCCCGCGGTGACGGTGTCGCCGTACCGGCCCGGCGTCAGCGCGGAGTGCACGTAGATGACGTGCGGCATGACCGTGGCGCCCAGGATGCCGGTGGCCAGCAGCAGGCTGTCGGTGCCGGCGAAGCTGGGCACCATGCCGGAGGCGACGCCGCCCGGGTCGACCCCGGCGCCGATCAGCGTGTAGACGAAGCCCCCACCGATCACCAGCAGCAGCCCGGTGATCACCCGCTCGAACGGCCGGAACCCCCGCGACTGGGCGGCCAGCAGGATGAACGCGACGATCGCGGTGATGATCCCGCCCATCCACAGCGGCACCCCGAACAGCAGGTTCAGGGCGACCGCCCCGCCGACGATCTCGGCCAGGTCGGTGGCGATCGCGACCGCCTCGGCCTGTGCCCACAGTCCCCAGGTGACCGGCCGGGGGAACCGCTCGCGGCAGCAGGTGGCCAGGTCCCGCCCGGTCGCCAGCCCCAGCTTGGCGGTGAGCGTCTGGATGAGCATCGCCATCAGGTTGGCCGCGACGATCACCCACAGCAGGGTGTAGCCGAACGAGGCGCCGCCGGAGAAGTTGGTCGCGAAGTTCCCCGGGTCGACGTAGGCGACGGCCGCGACGAACGCCGGCCCGAGCATCGGCCACAGCCGCCGCTTCGCCTTCGGCGCCGGTGGGGTGGGCCGCGGCAGGGTGCGCGGCAGCGTGCTGGTGAGGACGGCGGCCTCGGTCTTCGACAGGTACACGGGGACCTCGCGGGGGGCTGGAGCCTGGGTGGTCGCTCCTGTCCTGCCCGACCCGCAGGGGCCGACCGGGCCGACCTGTGGCCCCCGGGGGTCAGGTCAGGCTCACCTCGGTGTCCCCGTCGATGTCAGCGCCGCTTGGGCTGGCGGACCAGGGTCCAGATCGGCAGCTCGTGGTCGACCGCCGTGCGGGTCGAGTGGGTGACGGCGAAGCCGGACCGCTGCAGCCAGCGGACGACGGTCGAGGTGTAGACCGTCGCCGCGGCCGGCACCCCGTCGGCGTCGCACCGCTCGAGCACCGGCTGCAGCACCGCCGCACCCAACCCCTGGTGCCGGGCGGCGGGCCGGGTGCCGACGGCGTGCAGCCACCAGTGCGGCTCGTCCGGGCGGCCCAGCGCCCCGAGTCGCTCGCTGGCCAGCACGACGGGCTGGCGGGCACCGAACACCCGGGGCAGGTCCCGGTCGACGACCGCCTGGACGTCCGCGGCGTGCGGCGGTGCGTCGGGGGCCACCCAGGCGGCGGCCGCGTCGACGCCGTCGGTGACCCACGCCGTCCCGGCCAGCACCGGCACCAGCGCGCCCCACAACTCCGCCCAGCGGGACAGCCGCTGGGTACGGCCGTCCTCGGGCAGTGCCCAGGAGGTCCAGCGGTAGTCGGGGTAGGCCGCGGCCAGCGTGGCGGCCAGCCGGGGGACGTCGGCGCGGGTGGCCTTGCGCACGACGGGGGGTTCGGTCACCGGTCGATCAGACCACGGGCGGGCGCGCCGCCGCCGGGCGAGCTGTCAACCGCCATTCACCGAGAGCGCAAGAATTGCGCCGACTGCGCAATCCGCCATTCTCCCTCGACTTCCGCGGTCGCCGCGCACTTGAGTGGTCTCGTCCATTCCGACGTCGAGCAGGAGAGTCAGCGATGACCGGCGAACAGCTCCGCGCAGCAGAGACCAGCACCGCGTCGACCTTGGGAGACGCCGTCTACGACCGGCTGCTGAGGGAGCGGATCGTCTTCCTCGGCCAGGAGGTCGACGACGTGATCGCCAATCAGCTCGCCGCGCAGATGCTGTTGTTGTCCGCCGAGGACCCGACACGGGACATCCACCTCTACATCAACTCACCGGGTGGCTCCGTGTCCGGCGGAATGGCCGTCTACGACACCATGCAGTTCGTCGACTGCGACGTCGCCACCTACGGGATGGGCATGGTGGCGTCGATGGGGCAGTTCCTGCTCACCGCGGGAACTGCGGGCAAGCGGTACGCCTTGCCGCACGCGCGGGTGATGATGCACCAGCCCTCGGCCGGCCTGGGCGGCACCGCGGCCGACATCGGCATCCAGGCGGAGATGCTCGGGCGGCTCAAGCGTCAGCTCAACGAGCTGCAGGCGCACCACTCCGGGCAGACCGTCGAGCAGGTCGAGCGGGACTCTGACCGCGACCGCTGGTTCACCGCGGCCGAGGCGCGGGAGCACGGCCTCATCGACCACGTGCTCCGTGACGCGGCCGCCCTCCCGGGTGCACATGCTTGAAGAATCAAGTAAGTGGGCGCAGACTGAGGTCCTCGTCGATCAGCAGGGGTGCACCGTGCCCGTCCAGCGCCTCAACCACGCCGTCCTCTTCGTCCGGGACGTCGACCGCAGCGCCGCCTTCTACCGCGACGTCCTCGGCTTCCGGGTGAAGACGGAGATGGCCGGCCGGGCGGTGTTCCTGCAGGCCGAGGGGTCGACCAACGACCACGACCTGGGCCTGTTCGCGGTCGGTGCCCAGGCCGGCCCCTCGGGTGCCGGGCGCAGCACCGTCGGGCTGTACCACCTGGCCTGGGAGGTCGACACGCTCGCCGAGTTGGCCCGGATCCGGGGCGCCCTGGCCGACGCCGGCGCGCTGGCCGGGGCCTCCGACCACGCCACCACGAAGGCGCTGTACGCCAAGGACCCCGACGGCATCGAGTTCGAGGTCTCCTGGCTGCTGCCGGCCGACCTGATCACCCCGGACGTCGAGGCGCAGGGCGCGACCACCCGGCCGCTGGACCTGGACGCCGAGATCGCCCGCTACGGCGCGCACACGAAGGGCGGCATCGGCGTCAGCGTCCCGGCCTGACCTCTCCCCTCCCGTGTCGATCATCGGCATGCGGCTGCCCGTGTCGGCGTGTCGAACAGCCACATGCCGATGATCAACACCGGGAGAGGCTCTCAGCCGGGCTGGGGGCGGATGACCAGGATGCTGCTGCTCGCCGTGCCGAGCAGCCGGTCGGCCGCGTCGAGCAGCCGGGCCTCGGCCAGCGCCGTCCGGCCGCCCAGGTGGGTCACCGTGCCGACACAGGTCACCCGGCCGGTGTCCAGGGTAATCGGGCGGAGGAACTTCACCGTCAGGTCCAGGCTGGTGTAACCGACGCCGGCGGGCAGCATCGAGTGGACGGCGCAACCGGTGGCCGAGTCCAGCAGCGTCGCGTAGACGCCGCCGTGCACCGAGCCGATCGGGTTGTAGTGGTACTCGGCCGGGTCGAACGCGAAGACGACGCGGCCCGGCTCCACCTCGACCAGGTCGAAGCCGAGGGTGTCGGCGATCGGCGGCCCAGGGAGCTCCCCGGCCACCACCGCCCGGAGCACGTCCAGCCCGGCGGCGGTGCGGGCGGCCGTCGCGGTCTGCATCGGATCGCCCCAGGCGAAGGTCCGTTCCCGTTCGGTCACGGCCGGACGGTAGCGCTCAGCCCTCCGCGGGCCAGCGGAACAGGGGTTCACCGGCGACCACGCCCCGGCCCGCGGCGACCGGTGGCACCGTCTCCGCGGCCGCGTCCATCACCACGACCGGGCTGACCGGCGAGAGGCCGGCTGCCCGCACCGCCGCCAGGTCCACGGTCATCACGCGGTCCCCGACGGTGACCTCGTCGCCCTCGGTGACGTGCAGGGTGAACGGCTCCCCGTTCAGCTTCACCGTGTCCAGCCCGACGTGCACCAGCACGCCCTGGCCCTCCGGGGTCAGCACGATGAAGGCGTGCGGGTGCACCTTGAGCAGCCGCCCGGACACCGGTGCGACCACCTCGACGGACCCGGCGTCCGCCCCTGGCTCGACCGCCACGCCCGCCCCGACCAGCGAGGCGGCGAAGACCGGGTCGGGCACCTCGGCCATCGGGACGACGGTGCCGGCCAGCGGCGCCGCGACGACGAGGGCCGCGGCGGTCACAGCAGGTCGTTGACGTCGTCGGCCAGCGAGTCGGCCTCCGGGCCGACGACGACCTGGACGATCGACCCGGCGACCAGGACGCCGTGCGCCCCGGCCTGCTTCAGCGCCCCCTGGTCGACGAGCGAGGGGTCCTTCACCTCGGTGCGCAGCCGGGTGATGCAGCCCTCGACGTCCTCGATGTTGGCTGCTCCGCCCAGTCCGGCGACGATCTGCTCTGCCTTGCCCATGAGGTCTCCTCTCCGCGACCCGGAGGTCGCGGCGCTGGCTGTCGAGTCGCCCAGGAAAGCGGCTCGACCGGCTCACGTCCAGGGTGTTGACAGGGCTCGGTCGTGCCCGCCATCCTCCCGGGACAACTGGTCATAACCGGACGTTACCGGTTGGTCGACGTCTGCGGGGATGGCCGGTGAACGCCCCCGACCCGCCCCTCGAGGAGCCCGCCATGACCGCCCTGTCCGCCGCGCCACCGAAGGAACGCCGGGGCCTCGCCGGCCTGCAACGCCTGGGTCGCAGCCTCATGCTGCCGATCGCCGCGCTGCCGGCGGCGGGCATCCTCCTGCGCCTCGGCCAGGACGACCTGCTCGGCCGGTACGAGGCGCTGGAGGAGGTCGCCGCCGTCCTCGCGGCGGCTGGCAACGCTCTGTTCGGCAACTTGCCGCTGATCTTCGCCGTCGGCATCGCGATCGGCTGGGCGAAGAAGGCCGACGGCTCCACGGCGCTGGCCGCGGTCGTCGGCTACCTGGTGCTCTCCGAGGTCTTCGAGGCGATGAGCCCGATCGTGCTGGGCGCCGCCGCCGAGGGCGAGGAACAGGAGCTGATCAACTTCGGAGTGCTCGGCGGCATCCTGGTCGGCATCTTCACCGCGATGCTGTGGCAGCGCTACTACCGGATCAAGCTGCCCACCTACCTGGCGTTCTTCGGTGGCCGGCGGTTCGTCCCGATCATCACCGCGGTCGCCATGCTGCTGCTGGCGGTGCTGATGTCCTTCGTCTACAAGCCGTTCGACAGCGTGCTCACCGATCTGGGCGAGGCGGTCGACGGCAACACCGTCATCGGCGGTGGCATCTTCGGCACGGTCAACCGGCTGCTGATCCCGCTGGGCCTGCACCACATCCTCAACACCGTGGTCTGGTTCCAGCTCGGCGAGTACGAAGGCGCCGACGGCCTCGTCGCCAACGGCGACATCTCCCGGTTCTTCGCCGGTGACCCGGACGCCGGCACCTTCATGACCGGGTTCTTCCCGATCATGATGTTCGCGCTGCCCGCCGCCGCCATCGCCATCTGGCACGAGGCCCGGCCGGAGCAGAAGAAGATCGTCGGCGGCGTGATGCTGTCGACCGCGCTGACCGCGTTCCTCACCGGCATCACCGAGCCGCTGGAGTTCGCGTTCCTCTTCGTCGCCTGGCCGCTCTACCTGGTGCACGCGGTGCTGACCGGCACCTCGCTGGCGCTGACCAACGCCCTGGGCATCCACGACGGCTTCATCTTCTCCGCCGGTGCCATCGACTACCTGCTCAACTTCGGGCAGGCGGACAAGCCGCTGTGGTTGATCCCGATCGGGTTGGGCTACGCGGCGATCTACTACGTGGTGTTCCGGTTCGTGATCCGGAAGTGGAACCTGAAGACCCCGGGCCGTGAGGACGACGCCGAGGCCGTCGTGGGCAGCACCGACGACGGCCCGCGGCCGGCGGCCACCCCGGGCACCGGTACGCCCTCGGAGGACCCGCGGTCTTGACCCTGGAACCAGCGCCGGCCGGCCCCGTGCTGCGGGGCCGGCTGGTCACCGGCGGCTCGGTCGTCGACGACGGTGTGCTCGCCGTCGCCGGCGACCGGGTCGCGTTCGCCGGCCCGGCGCGGGACTGGACCGGTGAGCTGCCCGCGCCCGCGCCCGAGACGCTGCTGCTGCCCGGACTGGTCGACCTGCACTGTCACGGGGCCGCGGGCCACGGCTTCCCCGACGCGGACGCCGCCGGGGTCCGCGCCGCAGCCGCCCACCACCGGGCGCACGGGACGACGACCCTGGTGGCCAGCCTGGTCTCCGCGCCGGCGGCGGTGCTGCGCGAGCGGCTGGCCGTGCTGGCCCCGCTCGTCGCGGCCGGCGAGCTGGCCGGGGTGCACCTTGAGGGGCCGTTCCTCTCCGCCGCCCGGTGCGGCGCCCAGGACCCGGCCGCGCTGGTCCCCGGCGACCCGGCGCTGCTGGCCGAGCTGCTGACCGCCGGGCGAGGGACGGTCGTGTCGATGACGCTGGCACCGGAGACCGCACACCGGGCCGAGCTGGTCGACCTGCTGCGCGCGCACGGCGCGGTGCCCAGCTTCGGGCACACCGACGCCGCCGCCGTCGAGGTCACCGCCGCGATCCGGTCGGCGGCCCCCGGCGGTCCGCTCTTGGCGACCCACCTGTTCAACGGCATGCCGCCGCTGCTGTCCCGGGCGCCGGGGCCCGTGGCTGCCTGCCTGGCCGCCGCGGCGCGCGGTGAGCTGGTGGTCGAGCTGATCG